>JAISCD010000093.1 GCA_031265825.1 Treponema sp.
TTGAATTGGCTCCAGACATAATTAAATTGGCTTTAAACATAATTGAATTGGCTCCAGACATAATTAAATTGGCTTTAAACATAATTGAATTGGCTCCAGACATAATTAAATTGGTATGGGTTAAAGCCCGTCCGCCGTTTGCGGGGACGCGCCGCGGCGAAAGACGCGGCGCATGGTTGGGGGGGTGGCGGAATACCCGCCGAAGGCGGGTATGGAGACAGGGGGGCGCACCACAAGGGCGTCTGTTTGCCGCCCTCCGTTTAGGGAAAACCGCGCCCCCCTCCTGAAAGTGGTTAGTGAGTAGTGGTCAGTCGAGACGGCGCTAATCACTAGCCACTAGCCACTACTCACTCCAATGGTGCAGTGGTGCCAGACATGGCCCCCTGCTCTCTGCTAATTGCTAATTGCTAATTGCTAACTGCTAACTGCTAACTGCTAACTACTACCTGCTACCTGCTACCTGCTAATTGTTATTCTTGCAAAAAGCCTGATCCTGTAGTATATTATAGCTATAATGAATATTTACACAGCCCGTAGGGAGAAACTCAGCGCTTTCCTAGCCCAAGAAAATGTCTCTTTGCTCATGTTTGAAGATACGGAAGGACGACGGGACGCTTCCATTCGACATCTGACAGGACAGCCTTCAGACGCATTACTCTTTCTTACGCCAGAGAACGTTTGCCTGCTTGCGCCGTGGGACGTTAATATGGCGGATAAACTCGCGCACGCCGACGAGATAGTACCTTATAATGACTTCGGGACGAACCCGGTTAAAGCCCTCGCGGGCGCGGTTACGCGCTTTGGCTTGGACACGTCCGCCGGCAAACCCCGTGTCGAAGTCCCCCCTTCCACCCCGCACCCGCTCTTCTTGCAATACGCAGAGGCTTTGCCGAATTGTGAAATCGTCTGTAGAAGCCAAGGACTCCACTCCCGCGAAACCGCCCTGCGTTCCATAAAAGACGAACACGAGGTTCGCATCTACCGACAGCTTGCGGAACTGACCAATGGAATGATCGCCGCCTTAGAGGAGAACGTCCGTGACCGCTTGCTTAAAACCGAAACCGATGTCGCCCTGTTCATTGAGGCGGAGGCGCGTAAGCAGGGTTGCGAAGGGGTGAGTTTCGAGACATTGGCGGCAGGCGCCGAGAGGAGTTTCGGTATTCACGCCTTCCCCGCATACACAAACGCTCCTTTCGCAGGAAAGGGGCTGTCCATCCTTGACTTTGGTCTGAAATACCAGGGCTATGCAAGCGACGTTACCATGACCTTCGCCCGCGACACATCCCCACAACAAGAGGCGTTGTTGACGCTGACGGAGACCGCATATCATTTGGCGTTGAGCTTGGTGAAAGACGGAACCAAGGCGCGAGACGTGGCTATGGCTGTGGACGAGTTGTTCGCGGGCGCGGGTAGAACCATGCCGCACGGACTTGGTCATGGAGTGGGACTTGAGGTACACGAGGAGCCGCGTCTCTCTAGCCGCGAGGATAATCAGTGGGTTCTGAAGACAGGTATGATTTTCACCATTGAACCCGGTCTTTATGACCCGCTCTTGGGAGGGTGTCGGCTCGAAAATGACGTCCTCTTAGGGGCGGACGGACCTGAAGTTCTCACGAAATCCCATATCGTGAGGCTCTCGTAGCTTGCGTTGAAATAGGAGGTTGCCGTGAAGAAGAAGTATGCCAGCCTTATCTTTTGGCTCATTTTCATTCTATTCTTGGCGGGATTGGTCGCCGTTAATTATGAACGTATGCGGCAGACCATCGTCCATTCAAAACTGCCTCGTAGTTTTACTTATCTGTTTGCAAAGCCGTCAGACGAGCCGTTACTCAATAAGCCAGCTACTCCAGCCGCCACGGGCGGACCCGCAGAGATGGCTAATCCACGGGGGGAAATCGTAGAAGCCGCAGAGCCTGTTGAGAATGTCGAGTCGCTTGAACAGGAGGTCGTTCCGCTAGTGCCTGAAGAAATGCCTCCTGCTTCTACGGTCAGAACCTCGACGCTTTACTTCGTCAGAATCAGTGCCGAGGGGGACTTGATACAGGTCGCGGTGAAAAAGGAGTTTCCTCATACCTCCGCGCCTCTCACTGCTTCGCTCGGCTCTCTGCTCGAAGGCGCCTCTGTCGACGATCAATACAGAGGGCTTGTTTCCTTTATCCCTGAAGGCACGCGCCTTCTCTCCGCAGTCATACAACATGAAACCGCTTATATCAGCTTCAATGAGAACTTCCGCTATAACACGTTTGGGTCTGAAGGGTACGCAGCGCAGATCAAGCAGGTGATATGGACCGCGACTGAATTCCCCACAGTAAAGGATGTGCAAATCCTGATTGAGGGTAAGAAGGAGAGCTACTTGGGGGATAGTTTCTTCATAGGCGCGCCTCTGAATCGGGAAAGTTTCCACTAGAGACGTTACAGCATGAATCCGATGTTTCACAGGCTTGGTCTGATTGTTGGGCGGGAGGGATTAGAGGCGCTTGCGTCCGCGCGGGTCTTGGTGTTCGGCGTGGGCGGGGTAGGCAGTTGGGCCGCAGAGGCGCTGGCGCGTTCTGGTGTGGGCTGTGTTGGCGTTGTGGACTCCGATGCGGTCTGTATTACTAATATCAATCGTCAAGCTCAAGCTGTGGTTGGAAACATCGGTAAGCCCAAGGTCGTCGCCCTTAAAGATAGGTTGTTAAGTATAAACCCTTCCTGTTCAGTGGAGGCGTTTGAGACCGTGTTTTCTAAAGAGAACGCCGCTGTCTTTGGTATAGAAAAGGCGGATTGTGTCATAGACGCTATTGATAGTCTTGCGTTCAAGCTGGACTTGATTGAAACAGCCGCGTGTATGGGGGTTCCTTTGTTTTCGTCAATGGGTATGGCGCAGAAGTTAGACCCCACGCAGTTGCGTGTTGCGGATGTCTGGGACACCTATGGTTGTCCGCTCGCGCGTTTGGTGCGGGAGGGTTTACGCAAGCGGGGTTTTGGCGGGCGTTTGACGGTGGTCTTCAGTCCTGAACGGCTTCCTCTGCGGACGGAAATAGCCGCCGCGTGTGGGAACGGGCAATGTTTCTGTTCTGTGAAGAGCGAAATGGATTGGTGTGCGTCAAAGAAAGTCATCAATGGGAGCGCGGTCGTCGTAACGGCAAGCGCCGGCATGACTCTGGCTAGTCTCGCGGTGAACGCCATAATTCAGGCAAAGCAGGCTGGGCGTGTTTAAATAGGCATTGTACAGAAAAGGTGCGTGTCTGACCCCCTTTCGGATAACGCCCGTTGCGAAGTCGCCTAACACGCTGGCGTGTCGGGGACAGCGGCGCCACCTTTCAAACAACGCCCGTTAGGAAGTCGTCTCACACGCCTCGCGTGCCGAAGGGTGATTGGTTTTGAACTTAGAGATTTCGCTTATCAGTATTTCTATGTGGCGTTTGTTTTCCCCGCTGATGACATTGACTCGCCCCACCGCGGCGTTTATCTCGTCCGCTTCACTCGAAGTATTGTTCATTGCCAGCGTAATTTCTTCTGTGAGCCTTTCGAGATTCTTACTTTCGTCAATAATCTCGCCGCTCTGCGACATCATATCCCCTGAATCCTTCTTGATGACTTGGGTTATGTCGTTAAGCACGGCGATATATTCGAGAATCTGCTTACTACCCGTGCCCTGTTCTTCCATAGAATTGCGGATCTCGGCTTCTTGTTCTGAAACCACCCGTACGTTCTGATCGATAGCCGCAAAGCGTTCTATCACACCCTCCGCTGACTTTGCTATCTTGTCTATGGACTCTTTTATGTTCTTGAGAACACTGGCTATGGTCTTTGATTGAGTTCCTGAATTCTCCGCAAGCTTGCGGATTTCGTCCGCAACGACCGCGAAACCCTTGCCTGAATCGCCAGCGTGCGCCGCCTCGATAGCCGCGTTCATTGCCAAGAGGTTTGTCTGACCCGCGATATTATTCATAAGCGCGGTAATTTCGAGCAAACTCTCGGACTGTTTAGCGATCTCCTGAATTGCGGAAGACATGCCTTGAATCCCCGCGCGCCCCGTGTCTGAGGCGTGCGCGAGCTTTTCGACATTTTCGTTATTCTTCACCAAGGTTCTCGTAACCGAGTCGATATTAGCCAACATCTCTTCGATAGCCGCGGAGGAACGGCTTATACTGTCAGACTGCGCGCCGATATGTTGGTTAAACCGTTCAATGACCGCGATGATCTTCCGCATGGTGTCGCTGGTTTGGGACACGCTGTTAGCCTGATTATCCGCCTGATTCTTGACCTTTTGAATCGTGTCTGTGATTTCGTTAATAGTCCCCGCGGTTTCCGTCATATTAGTTGAAAGTTCCCCGCCTATTTGGGAAAGACTGCCTGCCTGTTGTTTAATATTCACCACAAGATTGCTGATCTTATCAAGGGTTTCGTTGAAATAGATGCCCATAGCGCCGATTTCGTCGTGTGCGTAAATGGTCAAGCGTCTACTCAGATCGCCGTCGCCCTCTGAAATATCCTTCATCATATCGCCGACGCGGATGATCCGCTTCGCTAGGTTATTGGAAGTTAGGAAGATGATACCCGCGCCTATGAGAATAGCGATTGCCGCAAAGATGATACTAGAGAACATGAGCGTATTCACCGGCGCCATTATCGTCCTCAACGGAACAACGGTTACTATCATCCACCACTGTTGCGTTCTCGGAGTCAGGATAGGGTGGGCTAGTATGGCGTTTCCCTTGTGGAAGATTATCGAACTCCGCTCGGTGCCCACGGTACCTGTTACCGTAGAGACGCCCTCTTGACCCAGCACGTCCGCGTCCACGGTGCGGAAGTTCATACCGACTTTACTTGCGTCGTAATGAGCCACGATCATCCCAGCGCCGTTATAGAGCATGGCTTTTCCTGTTTCATAGAGCTTCGCCTGTTCGATTATCGCCTGCATATCTTCCAATCCGACTTGAAAACCCAGAACGCCCAATCGCTCCGTACCTGTCTGAACCGGGTATCTAATGTCCGCGAGGTATTTCTGCCTGCCTTCCACCATGTAGGGCGCGGGACCCATGATCATCGGATCAGTGGAAATGGACGCAAGCGCTTCTTGGTACTGAGTAAAGGTTTCGATTCTTAAAGTACCTGACGCTCTGGTGATGGCAAAGGCGAGCTGTCCCGTCTCGGTCGCGCCTGACGCGCCCGTGTAGAACTCGTCCATGCCGTCATACAGATTGGGGGGAAATACCGCATACACGGTTGTTAATATCGGAGCGCTTGCGGCAAGCGCGGAGAGCGCGTCTTGAAGCCGTGCGCGGCGTTGGTCAATCGGTATTCTTGTGTCGTAACACGTAGTAATGGCTATGGTTTCCAGAATCTGGAAGCACGTCGCGCCTCCCTTTGTGATGTCGTTCCCCAGAATGGATGACGCGCTCGCCATATTTTCCAACACCGCGTCCCGCTGAAGTTTGCCTGCTCTATTTAGTATTACGATATTGATAACCGCGATAAGAACTACCGTAGTTAGTACATTAAGCGCCGTCAACTTAAAACTAATCTTCATTTCTACTCCTTTTTATTCTTTTTATAATAGAACACCGAAGTGTTTTGCCTTTAGATAGTAGTCTATCAATATTGTTTTGTCAATCTTTCTGTTTAAGAATATTAAAGCGCCTGATCCGCGCCGCCTCAAACAGCCTCGTAACTCTGGCTGTCAAAAGGCGGACTCTAACAACAAGTTGTTGAACTTTGCTTTCAAGTTGTTAGAGTTTAAATCCTAGTTGTTAGAGTCTGAATTCATGTTGTTGAAGTTTAAATCCTTGTTGTTAGAGTTTAAATCCTTGTTGTTGAAGTCTGCTTTCAAGTTGCTAAAGCCTAAATCCAAGTTGTTAAAGTCTGCTTTCTTGTTGCCAAAGCCTACTTTCAAGTTATTAAAGTCCACTTTCATGTTGTTAAAGCCGAGTTTCTGGTAAACTGCTCCGCATTTCTAAAAATACATTCCATCTTATATGGACGGAACGGTGGAATACTTTTTATATTTGATCTATACTTGTAAAAAGGGAGCGGAGTGAAGGGAAAGCGGCGGTAAACTTCGCGCGCGAGGCGTGTTTAAAAGCGTCTTGCTCCGTCCCGTCTTTTCTAAACTTGAACCAGTTACGTCTGACACCAAGGCTGGTAAATATTAAACAGGCATAGCCCGAACAGGCTTTGCCTAAAAATTGAGGTAAAAGAATGAGATCATCAAAAGAAATTAGTATGGATACTAAAATCATTAAAACCATCGAGAGCTTCAAACTCTCTGGTAAGGCGGTTGAAACCGCAAGTCTCGTCATAGATGATGAAGAGATTCGCGCGATTCAAGATTACGGCAACATTGTTTCTATAAAACGCCTTGGTTTCAACGATCACGGACCTGTGCACATGAGGACAGTCGCGCATAATGCGGTTGTTATGATGGGACTTTTGCGAGATGCAAAAGTGCAGACGAGTCTCGAAGCGGAGAACTGCGGCTGTTTTGAAGACAGCCTGATAGCGGTCGTGCTTGCGGGGTTTCTTCACGACATAGGCATGAGTCTGGGACGCCAAGATCACGAAATGCACAGCGCTTACATGGCGTATCCGATTTTGGATAGGATTCTTACAGGAATATACACAGACGTCCACCAGCGGGTAGTAGTCCGCTCGCTTGCCCTTGAAGGCATAGCCGGACACATGGGGAATCGTCAAGTCTACTCGCTTGAAGCAGGCGTTATTCTTATCGCGGACGGTTGCGATATGACTAAAGGTCGCGCCCGAATCCCTATGCACCTCTCGTCTGCGCCTAAAGTCGGCGATATTCATAAATATTCAGCGAATTCTATCGAGGAAGTACGACTTTCGTCTGGAAAAGAACGCCCTATCCGTATTGATGTTGAAATGTCAAGCGAGGTTGGGCTTTTTCAAGTGGAAGAAGTGCTGTTAGGTAAGATAGCGGCGAGTCCCGCTAAAGGCTATGTAGAACTTTACGCCATGGTTCAAGGATGCGAACCAAAGCAATATATGTAAAGGATACGCGGCAAACTGCGTCAATAAAGTGGCGCAGTTTGCACGGTTTTCTCAGAGTTCGTCCATTTTTTGTTTTGCGAGTTTCAAGATAGGATTCGTCCAATCCACTCCAAGAACAGACTGGAGATAAGGCTTGGCGTTCTGGTTGTGCGTATTGCCTACGCCGGTGATGAGCGCGCGAATACGGCGTTCATCCGTCTTATTGAAGACTTTGCGGCTATGTCTTTCGTTGATGTCGGTGATATATACGCCGAGGTTTTTCACCGCGTCGTCATTCGCGATCTTTGTCATCGCGTCTATGGTGAAGAGTTGCTCTTCTTCGTCCACGCCATAGCGATAGGAGCGGTTCAAGAACCCAACTGTCTCCGCGATGTTCTCCTCCGGCGCGCCATATTCAGCGATCATTGAAATGGCGAGCTTCCGCACTCGGACGATGTCTCTCCGTATATCTGGATTCGGTGAAGAACCACGCCACCCTTGGGCAAGCGCTGTAGCCGCGGCGTTTGCTTTGTTGGCGTCCGCGGTTGATGACTTTTCAAGGGTCTGCAACGCAAGGAGTTTCTGCTCATAGGTGTAAGCGGGGTCCGTGATAACCGTTATGAGCTGGTCAGACGGATCATCCTGCAACTGGGGCAACGCATCGCTCGCCGCCTTTCTCACCCAGTTTGAATACCACCCATTCGCCGCAAAAAACACCGGTAGATAGCCAGACGGGTCGTTGTAACTCGCCAAGGAGCTTATCGCCCCATAAGCGATCCTTTCCCCAGAAAGCCTATTAACCGGTCCCTTGGTATTCACGTCCTTCAGCGTCTGCACCACTTGCGGAAGGAAGTCCGCCGCCTGCATTACGCCTAGGGAAATGAGACCTTCCGCTTTGACGATAGGACTAGAAAACACCGTAACGGTTTTCCACACGTCCAACGCCGCATCCGTGTATTTCGCTTCACCTAGCACTTTGACAAGAGTCTGCGC
The DNA here is from genome assembly GCA_031265825.1 of Treponema sp. GTDB lineage: Bacteria > Spirochaetota > Spirochaetia > Treponematales > Breznakiellaceae > JAIRKH01. Next base: position 7,969 of record JAISCD010000093.1, read on the forward strand.
CAGCTTATCAGCCGCGATAAACTCTTGAACCGTCTTAATGGAAGGGTATTCGGCGATCAGGCGGTTCAACGCTGATGCGTAGAACGCATTATCTATACCCTGTTCGATGGCGGCTTCGACAACGGAGAGTTGCTCAACCACCGTTCCTGCGGTATTAAATTGATTCGTGTAGAAGTCCACATCATCGTCAGCAAAGAGAACCAATGCCGCAACGCTCAAAAGAGCGGTTATTATTAAACGTTTCATAGACGTATTATACCGTTAAGATTAAAAATAAGCAAGCATTTTTTTTAGAGAATAGCGATTTTTACCTGCTTCTGTCCACGTGTTTTCGAGCGCAGTGTTCCTTTATCACACACTGCGAGCAGAAAGGGCTGATCGGACGGCATATACGTTGTCCGTAAAGCACAAGTAGGTTGTTAATACGCCGCCAGAATGGACGGGGGAGGATGTCGCGGAGCGCGGTTTCGGTTTGTTCTGGAGTCTTGGTTTCAACCCAGCCTGCGCGGTTATTGATACGGTGCACGTGAACATCTACACAGATGCCGTCCATACCAAAAGCTTCGGTGGTGACAAGGTTCGCGGTTTTACGTCCTACGCCGGGCAGGGCGAGCAGAGCGTCCATGTCGGACGGAATCACGCCGCCATACTTTTCACCCAAAATCCGGGCTATGGCAAGCAGGTTTCTTGCCTTTGTTCGGTAAAACCCCGCGGGAAAGATAAGACGGCTTACCTCTTCCTCGGAAAGCGTCAGGAGACGAGCCGGATCAGGCGCCTTCGCCAAGAGCGCCCTTGCGGTACGCCTCGTAACGTCGTCTTTGGTGCGGAGACTCAATATTGTGGAGGCAAGCACGGCCCAGGGATCTTTACGGTGGGTTTCCGCCACGGTCGTGACGGCTGTATCCTCTTCATTTCGCGCCTTAAGCGTCGCTCTCCACGTCTCCAACGCCTCAAATATCGCATCCCAATTCATTATTCCTTCCTTCTTTTTCTTTTTTTGACCTCACGATAAATCTTTGCGGTCTTCTTTGCGGTACAGTATAATGCTTCTACGAGTTGTGGGTCAAGCCGCGGCAAGCGGCGGAGTAATTGACTAAAGGCTTGTTTCTTAACATAATTCTTGCTATTCTATAAAGAAGAGTAAAAAAGGTATAGTTATGATGATAGGTTTAAGAAAGAAATTACATCTTTTATTTTTCGTTCTCTGTGCTCCGTGCATCTTCTCCCTCTCTTTTAATGATAAAGGCGATCCGAAAGAACTTGCGGCGCAAATCGTGAGTCAAATGACGGACGCGGAGGTTTTGGCGCAGACGTTCATGCTTGGATGGGTTGGATTGAAGCCTTCACCGCTCATATTGGACTGGGTTCGACAACGCAATCTTGGGGGGATTAAGATATTCGGCTGGAACACGAGCAATACCTTGGAGCTGGCGGAAACCGTAGGAACCCTCCAGAAAGAATCCCTCAAAGGCAGGTTTCAAATCCCCCTGCTGGTCGCCACGGATCAGGAGGGCGGCTGGATACGCCACGTCAAAGGGGCTACCAGCGAAACGCCGGGTAATATGGCGATAGGCGCGTCAGGTTATCCCCAAGACGCTTATTGGTCAGGTTACTATATCGGACGGGAACTCGCGGTTCTCGGTATCAACATGAACTTCGCTCCCACAGTCGATCTTTACACCAACCGCGACTCAACGCTCATAGGTCCCCGTTCCTTTGGTATTGACCCGGTGAACACCGGTATTTTCGGCTTGGCGTTCATGCGGGGGCAAGAGGCGGTAGGTATCATCACAACGGCGAAACATTTTCCCGGACACGGGGACACGGACCTCGACTCCCACGGTATTCTCCCCAAGATCGGCGTGTCTTTTGATGTCCTATGGGATAGAGAACTCGCGCCCTACCGTATGCTCTCTTTGGAAGGTCTGCCCGCGGTGATGAGCGGACACTTAGCCTTCCCAAACACAGAAGCAGGCATGATGCCCGCGTCTCTGTCACCCTGGTTTTTGAAGAACGTCCTGCGTGAGAAAATCGGCTTTCAAGGCGTGGTTATCACGGACGACCTCATGATGAACGGCGCCACTATGAGTGCGGGAAGCCTCTCCAGAGCCGCGAAACAGGCGATTGCCGCGGGTAATGATATTATCATGTTCTCGGAAACGCCTCTCCTGTTGGACCCCGTATGGACTGTTCTTCTCGACTCGATGAAAAAAGAACCTGAGTTCAAGGAACAAGTATACGAAGCGGCGCGGCGGGTTTTAGAGATGAAACTCAAGTATTTGCGGGGGGAAAAGGCTGTTCCTCTTATTCCAGATGTGGAAAACGTCAAGAAAAGCCTGCCTGATGCTGAGGGGACCAAGTTTTTTCTGGATCTCGCGGCGCGGAGTGTAACAGTCATCAAAGACAGCGATTTTCCTCTGACACCTGCTTCGGCGGGTAATGTGCTTTTAACGGGGCAATACCTCGCTTTCTTCAAACAGGGGAGGATAGCCTATCCGGGCGCGAAATCTTATTGGTATGCGCCGGACTTCGGAGTCGCCGACTTCTTGCAATACGCGCGCGCGGCTGACACCATCATATTCTGCCTCTCCGATGAACTCGGAATGCGTTTTCTGAAGAGCCTCCAGCCGCTTAAAAAGAAAGTCATCGTCTTTTCCGTGCTGAGTCCCGTATATCTGGACGAAGCTCCTTGGGTTGACGGCGCTATCGCGGTTTATAGTTACGCAAACGAATCCTTTGTCGCTGGTTTTTCCGTGCTTTTAGGCAAGATAGAACCGCGTGGACAACTGCCATTCCCACTCCTACAACCCCGATGGATCGCTCCAAAAGAGTAAAATACCTCAACTTAAAGTCATGAACGCCTGTTTTTGACGATTATTTTGTCATTTTTACCGATTTTGGCATCGAAAGATAGTATCCCGAACGCAATATATAACGATATACCGTGGTTCATCTTTGGCAGAACCTTCGCGGTGTTAGAAGAAAGAGATCGCTGTAAGCGCCGCCGCAAGGCAGGCGCCATAAGTATAAGGAGGGGGCGCGGTTTTCCCTAAACGGAGGAAGGCACACAGGCGCCCTTGTGGTGCGCCCCCCTGTCTCCAGACCGCCTTCGGCGGTCTTCCGCCACCCCCCAACACCCTAATGAGCCATCTTGTCCTAGAAACAAGGCATAGCAGTTAGTAGGTAGTAGGTAATAGGTAGTAGTTAGCAGGTGGGGGATAAAAAAGTATCGATTTTGTCCTAGAAACAAGATATTTTGCCCTAGAAATGAACCATTTTGTCCTAGAAATGAACCATTTTGTCCTAGAAACAAGGCATTTTATCCTAGAAATGAACCATTTTGTCCTAGAAATGAACCATTTTGTCCTAGAAATGAACCATTTTGTCCTAGAAACAAGATATTTTGTCCTAGAAACAAGGCATTTTGTCCTAGAAATGACCCATTTTATCCTAGAAACAAGACATTTTGTCCTAGAAATGACCCATCGCTCCCTGGATATGACCCATCGCTCCCTGAATATGACCCATCGCTCCCTGATTATGCGCCATCGCTCCCTGATTATGCGCCATTGCTCCCTGGATATGAACCATCGCTCCCTGGATATGAACCATTGCTCCCTGGATATGCGCCATTGCTCCCTGGATATGAACCATTGCTCCCTGGATATGCGCCATTGCTCCCTGGATATGAACCATTGCTCCCTGGATATGAACTATTGCTCCCTGACTATGACCCATCGCTCCCTGACTATGCGCCATTGCTACCTGCTCATTGCTACCTGCTACCTGATTATGAAGTATGGTTTCAGACGCCGATTTTTAAATGAACAGCGATGCCTGACACCGTGTTCCGTGTCCTTTTGGGATTACCGTGAAATTTACTTGGGCTTTGGTGCCAGACACCGATTTATCAACAACATTTTTAAATTCGGTTGCTTTTTTTGTTCCGGTGTTATATGATTCCTTAATTGAATTCTTTATCAGGAGGAAAAAGATGAAAAGATCGATAATCAAAATAGCCGCGGCGCTGATCGGCGCGGTAACGCTTGCGGGACTCTCCGCTTGCGGGGCTAACGGCAATTCGCCGGACTACGACGTGGACAAGATCGAAGTATTGGAAGACAGTCCTTTACAAGGAAAAACCCTTTACTTTCTGGGTTCTTCCGTTACTATCGGGTATGCAAGCAATGGAATGGCATTCCCGCACTACATTGCGCGGCGCGATCAGTGCGATGTGGTAGTGGAGGCGGTTACAGGCACTACCTTAATGGACAAAGACGACAACTCTTATGTGCACAGAATGGAGTTCGGCTCGAAGTTTGACAAAAACGCGAAGGTAGATATGTTTATCTGCCAACTCTCTACCAACGACACGGCTGGTGGCACTATGGAGACGCTCAATCTGGGCAACATCGTCGGTCCCTCGGAGGACTTGAGCGTCTATGACAGGAAGACGATCACCGGCGCTATGGAGTACATCATAGCCTATGCGACGCAGACCTGGGATTGCCCGGTGATATTCTATGCGTGTTCTCGGCGCAACGACGAGCGCTATGGGAAGATGGTTGATCGTCTGAATGAGCTTGCGACTCTGTGGGACATTGGCGTACTCGATCTGTGGAATGATGACGCGTTCAACAACATTACTGGAAAACAGCGCACGCTCTGGATGAAAGACACCATCCACCCCACGAAGGCTGGGTACATGGAATGGTGGACGCCGGCTGTCGAGAAGTTTCTCTACACCTACGCGAAGTAAAAAAGTCAAAAAAAAGGTGAAGAGGCATTGAAAGTCTCTTCACCTTTAGAAAGAAGTCAGGATTACTTACCCGCCGCTTTCATCGCCTGCGCCGTAAGCCACTGAATCATCAGCTTCTGAATTATTAGACAACCAGCCAGAAAAATCCCACCGCCGATCAGGAATACAAGCAGATTATTACCGATCTCACGGGCAAAGAGTTCCATGCCATTAGGCGCGTAATAGAACTTTCCGAGTGAGATAGTCCCCGCGATCAGGTATGCGAATGCGGAGTTGTTGAAGATGAGGGGGCAAAACGTCCCGCCCATGATGATTATTCCCAAGACAACGAATATTACCGGAATATAAGCGTACTTAAATTCCAACAATCCGGGCTCGCCTCTGAATACCGCGCTCTGTCCCATCAACTGCCATGTTACCCCGAAGAGTGCCAGACACATCAGCAGTCCGAACAATCCGCCGAAGAATATCTCTGGGATTCTCTTTACATCGTTTCCCATGATGAAGTACAGGATTGTTACGAAGAACATGGGCCAAGTCGGGGTTGAAAAGGAGTTAAACATATTCGGGAAGAATTTACCGCTTGCGGTCAGGAGTTTGTCGATCTCAGGAAAGATGAACGACACGCTCGCTACGTTGACGATAAATACCCACAGGAATATGGCGCCTGTTACCAGCACGGTTCCTTTGTCCGGTTTCTTGAAATAGCTTTCGAGTTTCATTTGATCCTCCATAGTGTTTTTTAAGAGGGCAACTAGGTTTCCCCCTCGGATGAATTTATTCATCCAGATTCAGTCTATGGCTAAAAATTCGCTTTGTCAACACGAAAAATATATTTCGGGCGTAATTTGTTTTCAAACGTCCGACTTAACCCGCTATTGTCAGACGTATGCGCGTGGAGCAGGGTGTCAGACGTGCATCCGACTTAACTCGCTACAGGAGCAGGGTGCCAGACGTGCGTCCGACTTAACCCACTACGAGCGAAGGTGTCAGACGTGTGAGGCAAGGCGTTTGCGGTCAAAATAAGGAAATTGCATTTGAATAAATTACGTGGGCATTTAACTTCTGGGGGTAATAATGATTGGGATTGAGAAGCAAGCAAATAACACCTTGACGTTTAAGCGGCGCGAAACTCCGCGAGTTTCTTTATAACGCCGCTTAAACATGGTGTTTTTCTGGCTATTTCTTAGTCGCGGTAATCTTAATAAGGTCTTGCAAGACCCCTTCGAGCGTCGGATAGAGTTTTTCAATGACGTTTTTGCTCAAAGATTCGTACAATTCATGGTTTTCTTGGTTCGGCAGGAATTTGTCATGGTTCTTACCCATGCCGTCTAACGCGCTATTCAGATCGGAGTAGATACCCGCTCCTACCGCGCCGCACATCGCCGCGCCAAGTGAGCAGTTTTCCGACTCTTTTGTACGGTATACAGGCACATTGAACAAATCCGAGATTATCTGGGCGGTAAAATTACTCTTGCTCCCACCGCCGCCGATGTAAAGTTCATTGATAGTCAAGCCAAGGTAATCGCTCATTTTGGTGGCGCCGAGTTTGATCTGAATCATAATGCCTTCTACCAGAGATCGGAACATGTGTCCGCGCTGGTGTCGGTCGTCAAAGCCCAGATATATCCCTTTGCCGCTCGGATGTACCGTCGAAGGAGACCAATCTGGCAGTACCACAAGACCTTCTGATCCGGCGGGGATTGCTTCCGCTTCACGATCCAACAGAGCTTCCACCGAAATCCCCGCTTCTTTAGCCGCCTCTCTTAAACCGTCGCCTAAATTATCTCGGAACCACGATACCAACAGAAACCCTCTATTCGCCATAGACTCGTAATTGTAAAGCTTGGGAAAGGCGCTTAAATAGGTGAGGTAGGAAAAGTCAGGCGCTGGTTTGTATTCATTGCAGACAATATCCAGACCGCTCAAGGTGCCAAGCGTAATGTACGCCTGTCCGTGTTTTATCGCACCCGCGCCGAGAAGTTCGCACTGCTTATCCCCGGCCGCGACGGACACGGGACAACCTTCTGGCAATCCGGTAGCGACAGCGGCTTCATGGGTTATTTTCCCAATAATGGCACCTGCGGGAACCGGTTCCGCAACCTGATCGCGCCGCATACCCACAGATTCGATCTCCGCGTCCCCGTCAAAAGCTTTCCAATTGATAATGTCATAAGGCCAGCCCATGCTGTTGGAAATGGATTCGTAGAATCCGCCGGTCAACTTATAACCAAGATAGCCGGAAACGCCCAGGTACTTTGCCGCCTTTCCGTAGATCTCCGGGCTGTTGAACTTGAGCCAATTCGCCTTGGAATAATACGGCCAGAACAGCTTGTACAAAGGATCAGCGATGTCATTGACCACTTGCCCCATGACAGGGACATTCATTTGCCAGCGCTCGTCAAGCCAACTAATCGGATTGGCAAGAAGCTCGCCTTCCTTATCAAGAGCCAGAAAGCACGCCCTTTGACTGGACAATCCGACCGCGGCGACGTCCGCGATATTCCCTGTAAAGTGGGCGAGCATATCCGCTACAGCCGCCCGTAACGCGTCCCAAATATCATTCTTCCCATGCTCCGCCCATCCTTGATTGGGAGAGAGTATTTTCGGATGATTCGCCGAACCCGTCGCAATACGATTACCCTTGCTATCGTAAAGAATAGCGCGGGTACTTTGTGTGCCGCTGTCTATACCGATGATGTATTTCTCACTCATAAAAAAAAACCTCCATTACTCAAATTTAGAGTTACAAGGCGTGGTTATCAATGTGATACGACGCCTGATACTCTTATCTACTATTATTCAGGCAAAATCCACAGTTGTCAAATTCTTTTTTATAAAAAACGCAGGCAAATAAATAATAAGTGGTGGAGAAGCCGTATTCGCCATAACAAGGAGGATTATAATGCTATGGCGGAATACGGCTGAATAGTTACATTTTTTAATGAGTTTTTATGACGAAAACAATGACGAAAACATTCGCCTGATAATCGCTGAGTATGAAACAACGGAGCTGTCCCTGTTCTGTGTGTCGTTATAGTGTTTATATATAATTAAAATGCGGGGGGGGGGGTCTCCCTTCTAATAGAAGTGGTTCTCCATGTCCGCGCGGTATAAGAATGGTTTATACTATATTGGCAGGGGTGTACTTTCATGCCGGTTATATTAACATATATG
>JAISCD010000095.1 GCA_031265825.1 Treponema sp.
AGAAAGGCATGAGGCGCCGCCGGTGACAGACACCGCGCCCGCGTCCGCTACGCCTTCGGTGTCAGACAGCGTCCGCTCGCCGCCGTTTACTTGTCATATGACTGACACCGGCAACAGGCGGGGGCCTGGAGCCGTTTTTTCATAACAGACCGCGTGGGCGGTATTATTTCCTAGACAAAAGAGGCAAATTACAGTATATTACAAGTTATGTCATTGACCGAGTTTGAGGTTTGGTACCGCACACGATACCGCAGAACAAGTTCCGCGCTGACGACCGCGTCCTTCATCATCGCGGACCTCATAGGCGTTATGCTCTCCTTCGGTGCGGGATTCTTCCTCGTGAATGCGTATGATATAAACCTAATAACGTTCAAAGCCTTCGTTACTTACTGGCCCTACTTGCCTGTCTTCATCTTGTTTTTCCAATCAAACGGTCTCTACCCGGGCGTCGCGCTTGCACCCGCAGAGGAATTGCGGCATTTCACCATCAGCTCCTTCCTCGCCCACGGCTTTATCATCATGTCCCGCTATATAGAAGATAAGGAATGGGACCCCATATCCATCGCGCTTATCATTAGCTTCTTGCTCTCCCCATTCATCTTACTCATCTTCCGAGACCTCATGCGCCTCGTCCTAGATAAAACCAAGCTGGGCGGCATACCAGCCGTCGTCTTCGGGAGCGGCGCAGTCGGCAAGCTCGTCGTAGATCAACTTCTCAAAAACCGCAAGACCGGTTATATCCCGGTTCTCATCCTCAATGACGAGAAGACAGCCATAGATGATTATCGGGGCGTGCCAATCATTCACGACATTCACATCGCGCCCAAAATCGTCAGGCGGTTTAATATAAAAAATGCTATCATCGCCATGCAGGACGCAAATGAGGACGACCTAAAACGCCTCTTGAACGATGCCGTGTCCGTATTTCGCTACAGCGTGATCATCCCGAATTTCTTCAACGTTACTAATATCTGGATGTCGGTGCGCGACTTTAACGGGGTACTCGGTTTCGTTACCAGCCACCGCTTGCGGATGTTTTGGAATTGGGGTGTTAAAAGATTCATGGACTTGACACTTGTTCTTATCGGCGGCACATTACTCCTGCCTTTCTTGCTCATCATCGGGTTGTTGGTGAAGGCGACTTCACGGGGGCCGATCTTGTATGGACATACACGTCTCGGTCTCAATGGCAAGAAGTTCAAGGCGTATAAGTTCCGCTCCATGGTTATAGATTCGGACGAACAGTTGAAGAGATTGCTCGATTCTGACCCGCGTATCCGCGAGGAATGGGATGCGTCTCATAAGTTAAAGGACGATCCGCGCATTACAAGATTGGGGAGGATTCTTCGCAAGTTGAGTTTCGACGAATTCCCCCAGCTTCTCAATGTGATAAAAGGGGAGATGAGCTTGGTGGGACCTCGCCCTATCGTGGACGGCGAGGTGGAGAAGTACGGAGAAGATTTTAAGCGAATCTTCTCGGTGAAGCCGGGGATTACCGGTCTATGGCAGGTTTCGGGTCGGTCCGATGCTGATTATGCGGCGCGGGTCTCTTTCGACTCTTATTATTTGCAGAGTTGGTCGATTTGGCTAGATTTATGGGTGCTCTACCGGACTGTGGGCGTCGTGATTAAGGGTAAGGGCGCATATTAGGAGGTATTATGAAAAAACTATTCTTGGTGTTGTGCGCCGTCTATTCGGCGGGCGTGGTTTTTGGTCAGACACGAGCGTTGTCTGATGTATTTCCATTTTTGGACGCGAGGCAAAAGACCGCAGTCTTCTCAAAAGAGGGGATCGCTTTATCTAGTAAAGAAGGGAAGCTGTCTTTGCACCCGGTTTCCGCGGGTTTAAATATGACGGAGGGTATTCAGAAGCGGAATTTTCCTTATGTAACAGAGTATCTTGTGGTCCTACCTTTTCAAAATGTGCGTCTTCTGGACGTCTATAACGCGCTTAGTCAGATTCGGGGGTTGAAGGGGCGGCTGTATAACTCGGCTACTAAAGGGCAGGCAGTTCCGCTCTTCGAGGATGCTACTCGTATAATGAGCGATAGGAAGACGACGCCTATTCCTGATCCCGCTCGTGCGGCGGTTGTACCCCAGTCGGAGACGATCTTCCTTAGGTTGCGGGACGCTAACTTCGGCAATACGTATTATCGCGCGGATATTGTTACGACTTCGCGTTCTATCTTGTGTACGTTGACTAACATTAGGAGTTTCAACTTCTTCTTCGTGCCGGTCATCAAAGAAAACAACTTTTCCGCCCAGCTCTACGTCGAGCCGGTGAAGGAGGGGGTTCTGATTTATAGCATCGCGGGCACGAATGTGTCAGATTTTGTCGCGAGATACGTGGATATGAATTCCGCTATCAAGAAGCGGCTGGATGTGCTGAATGTCTGGATCGTCGACGGCATTAAATAACTTCGCGGATTATATGGAGGCTAATGTTGAACTTTAGAGGTATAATAATAATCAAGCAAGAAGAAGAATGGTTTGTCGCAACTTGTCTTGAAAACGATATAGCCTCACAGGGAAAAACAATAAATGAGGCTGTTGCAAATTTAAAAGAAGCAATAGCATTTTATTATGAATAAAATATTTTGCGCGGATTGCAGGGATTTTCTTGGCGGCGTTCCGTCTGAGTCGGTAGATTTGGTAATAACTAGTCCGCCGTATTTTCAGCAGAGAGAATACGGCGGTGGCGGCATTGGAAACGAGGAATATATTGACGACTACATAGAAAATATAATGGCGATCTTTCGCCAATGCGTCCGCGTTGTAAAAACAACCGGCGCTGTAGTGTTTAACATCGGCGATAAATACATTAACGGTAATTTAATATTAGCCCCCTACCGCTTTGCGCTCTGTGTTCAAAAAGAACAATTAGCAAAACTTATCAATGAAGTAACATGGGTAAAGATAAACCCCACTCCCAAGCAAGACACTAAAAAACTTATTCCCGCAACCGAGCCTTTTTTTATCTTTGTTAAATCAAGCGACTATTATTTCAATAAGGACGCTTTCCTTGAGTATAAGGATGTGTTATTTAACGGCAAAAGAAAAAACGCAGGCAACGATGTGGGAAAGAAGTATTATGAATTGATTGAAAACTCCGATTTATCGGACAAACAGAAGGAAACAGCGCGTAACGAATTGCAGGATGCAATAAACGAAGTAAAACAGGGAAAGCTTCATAGTTTTAGAATGAAAATAAAAGGCGTACACGCTCTTCCGTATGGTGGGCAAGGCGGCGGACGCTTGCTGCAAATTGAGACAAAAGGATTTACCATCATAAAACTTTATGGTCATTCTATGCGGAGAGATGTTATTGAATCGACCGTAGAAACCATAAAAGGCAATATTCATCCAGCCGTATACCCTGAATTCATCGTTCAGGAATTGATAAAACTGCTCTCGAAGGAAGGGGATGTAGTGCTTGACCCGTTCTTGGGTTCAGGCACAACGGCGGTTGCCGCACAGCGCTTGAAGAGAAAGTATATTGGTATTGAAATTAAACGCGAGTATGCGGACTACGCTGAAGAACGCCTGAGTAAACAACAGAAAAAATCACGGAACGATATGTTTGAGATATAACGCTAAAAATACTACACATAACAGGAGGATTAAATTATGGAGAAAAATGACATGGCAAAGAAGATACCTGAGCGAGGGGAAATCGCTCATAAGGATTTGTGGGATTTATCCAAGCTTTTCCAAGACGACGAGGCATGGTATAAAGGGCTGACGGAGTATGCGGAAAAGGCGAAAAAGATTCCTGCTTTTCATGGCACCTTGGGACAGAGCGCCGAAAAATTGGCGGATTGGCTTGATTTTTCTAAAGAGTTTGGCGTTTTGGAGGAGCGGCTCGCTTATTACAGTGAACTGCGGCAGACTGAAGACGAAGGTGGAGCCGCGGCTCGTGCCATGAGCGGTCGGTTCTTGATCGAGGCGTCAAAGGCGCAGGCTTCGGGCGCTTGGTCTGTCCCTGAGATACAGGCTATTCCTGACGAGGCAATAGCGCGGTTTCTGAAACATCCTCGTTTGGGCGAATACGTCGTCTTCTTGAGAAAATTGCTCCGTTATAAGCCGTATATCTTGGGTGAAAAGGAGGAGCGCCTGCTTGCTATGAAGAGCGAGAGTGAAACTGTTTCGCGCACGGCGTTCTCGGTTCTTACCAATGTGGATATTGACTTTGGTTTTGTAGATACGCCTGAGGGAGCGACGCCTTTGTCCCAGTCAACGTTCTCGGTTCTGATGGAAAACAAGGATAGGGACTTGCGCCGCCGCGCTTACGCCGCGTTTTATCGACAGTTCGATGGGCATAAGAATACGCTTGCCGCTCTTTACGCGGGGCAGGTTAAGCAAAATGTGGTCAACGCGCGGATTCGGGGTTATTCATCCGCGCGCGCGGCTTCTCTTTTCGGCGACAATGTGGGGGGTGCGGTCTACGATAACCTTGTCGGTGTTATCGGGGATAATCTTGCGCCCTTGCATCGTTATTACGCTTTGCGCAAGAAGGCTCTCAAGTTGTCGGAACTACGTCATTACGACGTTTACGTGCCGATTGTGGATGCGCCGAAAGAGGGCAGGACGTGGGAACAAGCGGTTGATATGGTGTCAGAGGCGCTGGCTCCGCTTGGCGCGGAATACGTCGATGTTTTACGCGGAGGGCTTTTGGGGCGTTGGGCTGATCGCTATGAGAACAAAGGCAAGCGGGCGGGCGCGTTCTCTGCGGGTAGTTACACAGGGGAGCCGTATATTCTAATGAACTACAAGGACGACTCTATCCGCGACATATTTACTATGGCGCACGAGGGCGGTCATTCCATGCATTCGTTTTATTCGGCGAAAAGCAATCCGTTTATGTCTTATAATTACACTATTTTCGAGGCTGAGGTCGCTTCGACGTTTAATGAGGAGCTGCTTTTTCGTTATTTAAAAGATAATGCGGAGAAAACAGGCGACCACGCCTTACTTGTCTATATCGTGAATAAGCGGGTTGACGATATTCTTGCCACGCTTTATCGGCAGACTATGTTTGCGGAGTTTGAGAAGCGGACGCACGAGTTGGAAGAGAGCGGCTCTCCGCTTACCTTGGATATCTTGCGCGCTGAATACCGCGGGCTTTTAGAGAAATACTTCGGCGGTGTGTGTGTGTTTGAATCAGAGAGCGACCTTGAAGGTTTGCGTATTCCGCATTTTTACAATGCGTTCTACGTCTATAAGTATGCGACCGGTATTTCCGCGTCTCTGGCGCTTGCGGAGCGGGTGCTTAAAGGCGGCAAGGCGGAGAGGGACGATTATTTTGCCTTCCTCGCTTCAGGCGGCTCGCGTTTTCCCATAGAAAGCTTGAAAGTCGCGGGCGTGGATATGTCTGTTCCTCATCCGGTTGAATCGGCTTGCGCGATCTTTAACAATCTAGTCGGTGAATTGGCGTCTTTGTTATAACAGGCGAAGATTTCCCATAAAGCCGAAAAAATAAAAGAAGTACAGAAGTACAGAAGTATAAGAAGGGGGGCGCTATTTCCAAAACGGAGATGTTTATCGGCAACCTTTGTGTCGCGCCCCCCTCCGCTCCAGCCCGCCTGCGGCGGTCTTCCGCTACCCCCCAATACAACTAAAGCATTACCACGAAGTCAATATCAGTCAAAGTCGGTGTCTGACACCAAGACGGCAATAACGTGTCTGACATTATTCTCTTAACAGCGCCGCTATGGTCAGCAGGTGTCAGACATCAAGGCTATTTTGCCCTGCCCTACGGTTCTTCTTCCATTCTTTTGCTTTTTCAAATGTATTTAACAAATATTCTTCTTTGTTTTTAGTATATTTTTCTCTATTATCTTTGTTCTTTTCCATTAGTTCTATTTTCAGTTCTTCATATTTTTTCGCTTCTTCATGGTAATTATTCAAATAGTCTCTAAAATCAAGTTGATTATTCCATTCTACATTATCATATTTTACAACATGAATATGATGGGTTCTCGTGTCTTTCTCGAAGTCTCCAATTACAAATAATTTATATTCATCCATGTCATTATTCGGACGATGTATTATGCCATTGTCATTTAATTCATACATAATATCTTCCAACAAGTTGAAATCATTGATTCCTACAACAATATCTATTATAGGTTTTGCTTTAATTGTTTTAATTGCCGTACTTCCAATATGTTGAATATCAATAGCGTTATCACCAAAAATACTTTTTAATAATTTTATTATTTCACAGGCATTTTCTTCCCATAATACGTCATGATCATATAATTCAACCACACCTCGTTTTAAACCCAATTTCATATTTCCATCTCTTATTTATTTAAGATACGTATCAATCACACCATTCGGGAGTCAACGGCTTCGTCAGGTGCCAGACACACCCGCCGGGAACAATGCCCTGTATGAAGTATTTAAACACCCTTCGGATGCGCCTGCGCTAACCTTGAACTTTTGGCGAAAATGTCCACCAAATAGCTACCTTCTTTTATGGAAAGCCCCGCACGTGAAATCACATCGCGGAAGAATTTCTCCTGATACGCCCTGTCCCTCTGTTTATAGAAGCCGAGTAAGGCAAGAGCATCGGTTATTGAGGCGGCGGCGGCGGTAATTTTTGACATATCCATAGGCGTCCATTCACCCGGAACCGGTCTACAGGCGCCCAGAGAACGGAACAATTCGTAGGCGAAGATTTGAACCGCATGGGAGAGATTAAGCGAGGGGAACTCTTCGGCAGTGGGGATGTGGGAAGAGAGACCGCAGAGGGCAAGCTCCTCATCTTCAAGCCCGGTACGTTCATTCCCGAAGACAAACGCGGCTGTACCACCACGGTTTTGAACGAAACAAGCGGCTTCTTCGGGAAGCATGGAAAGCCCTCGCTTATGCCCGCGCCGCCGCGTTACGCCGATGACCACGCCGCAGTCTGCGAGTGCGGGCGCGAGTTCGTCAAAATTATCCGCCGCGTCCCACACGTCAGTAGCGTGAACAGCGCGGGCGCGGATAACCGCATCGTCCAACACACACGGTTTGACCAGACGAAGCCGTGATAGCCCGCAGTTCTTCATTGCGCGGCACACTGCCCCGACATTGCCAGACTCTTCAGGACGAACTAAAACAATAATGACGTCAGATAGATTCATTGGTAAAAATGGAGTGATTGATGTGATGAACGATGTTTACTAACGACACCGAGCCTCAACCCTCTATTACTCCCACAGGCTTGTCGGGTAAATGCCATCCCGCGTTAATTCGGCGATGCGTTGGACAGCCGTAGCTCGATCTTCCTTGTAAGTAACGCCGAACCATGAGGTTGACGTTTCCAAGACCCTCACGTCGAGCGTACCTGTTCGGATAAGGTGATCCACAAACGAAGGGATATAACACTCGCTCTTGGGATTTTCCCCTTGTTCCGTGAGGAAATCGTCAAAATACCGCTTCAGTTCAGGCAGAACGCTCGGCTGAAACCCCCAGAAATTCATGGATACCGGCGTATCCGCGGGCAATTCTCGTTTGACTCCATCCACGGTGTAGAGAATCTTCCCATCTTCAGCCGCGATGTCCTTCAACTCGTCAACGGACGTTAGGTAGCCGTCTTTGACCCCGCATACGCCTCGCGTAACGCTCCCCTGGGGGCTTAAGGTTTGGTCAAGCCTATAAGGAACGATGGCGCCTTCTTTCGCGGCGTTTGACAGGAATCTTCCCAAGACGACATACGCTTCTTTTCCGTAGAAGTCGTCAGAATTGATAACCGCGAAAGGCGCGTCCAGCAAACCCTCCGCGCAGAGAAGGGCGTGCGCGGTTCCCCAAGGCTTGGCTCTATCTTTTACCACAGCCGCCATGCCTGAGGGAATACGGCTGTCCAATTCCTGATACGCTATCTCGTATGGGAAAGAATCCTTGAAACGATCAAGCGCCGTCGCTTGAAAGTCCTTTTCAATGTCCCGCCTTATTATAAAGACGACCTTGCCAAAACCTGCTCTGAGAGCGTCGAATACGGAATAATCCAACAATACTTCGCCGTTCTCACCAAGTCTATCCATTTGTTTAAGACCACCATAGCGGCTTCCCATGCCTGCCGCCAGCACTACCAAGATTGGTTTCATGTCCACTCCTTTTCAAAAAGCGATTAGATTCTATAGTATATAAGCCGCCTTGTCAAGAATAAAGCACGAAACGGCTTAGTTTACGCCTGTTACACCATGCGCGATGGACGATCACGCGGTATCAATCGTTAGACAGGCGGGGTTCTATTTGAATGCGACTTTAAAGAACAGGGCATACGATAGACTTGTGTCGTTTTCGATTATATTCATCGTCAACGCGCCTCCTAAAAGCGCGGTGAAACCCGTCATAGTCGTGTCAAAATCACAAGCGGCGGAAAGCTTGCCGCTAAAGCCCACGTCTGAATTCTCTGTAATGTATTGATTGTTTTGATCATACAATATACTCATTTGGCTTAACCCTAAATCAAGCCCAAGTTGTAAGTACTTTTTACTTGGCAGGGGGTAATACCGTGCGCCAATACCGTACGTCTCAATAGCAATCATTGGAATCATGTTGTTTTGCGTGTCAACATAAATATCGCCAATGCCAGATATTGTTCCGACAAGGTACAAATCCTGCATTAAAGCCCACCCGATTGTTAAAAACTGAAAGTCAGCAGTTACACGTGTATCCGTGGTTTCCTTAAAGTGGTCTGTTATCGCCTTCGTATCGCCATTAAAATAACTAGCGCCGCCAAAACCAAGACCAACGTCCATGTAAAACCCTCTTCTCCTCTCTTCTCGCTCTTGCGCGAATACAAGAGAAGAAGAACCCAAAACCAAGATCAATCCAAACGAAAACAATCTTTTCATAAAAACTCCTTTTCTACCTTTTATTTACCATGACACCAATATGCCCTCATCAAGATTCAATCCTACTTAATAGTATTTACTTTTATAAATATATTTTTCGGATATTCTTTAGAAGAAATTTGGTTTCATGTCTACTCCTTTTCAAAAAGCGATTAGATTCTATAGTATATAAGCCGCCTTGTCAAGAATAAAGCACGAAACGGCTTAGTTTACGCCTGTTACACCATGCGCGATGGACGATCACGCGGGGTTTTATTTGAATGCAAGTTTAAAGAATAGCATATAGGATAAACTTGTGTCGTTTTCAATTATATTCATCGTCAACGCGCCTCCTACAAGCCCGGTGAAACCCGTCATAGTCGTGTCAAAGTCATAGGCGGCGGAAAGCCTGCCGCTAAAGCCCGCGTCTGAATCCTCTGTAATGTATTGATTGTTTTGGTTATACATTATACCTATTCCACTCAGCCCTACATCAAGCCCAACTTGTAAGTACTTTTTACTTGGCAGGGGGTAATACCGTGCGCCAATGCCGTACGTGGCAATAATAATCATTGGATTTTGGTTATTTTGCGTGTCAAAATAACTATCGCCAATGCCGGACATTGTTCCGACAAGGTACAAATCCTGCGTTAAAGCCCACCCGATTGTCAGAAACTGAAGATCAGCAGTCGCGCGTGTATCCGTGGTTTCCTTAAAGTGGTCTGTTATCGCCTTCGTATCGCCATTAAAGTAACTGACGCCGCCAAAACCAAGACCAACATCCACGTAAAGTCCTCTTCTCCTCTCCGTTCGCTCTTGCGCGAATACAAGAGAAGAAGAACCCAAAACCAAGATCAATCCAACCAAAAACAACCTTTTCATAAAAATCCCTTCTTTACCCTTTATTTACCATGACACCAATACGCCCTCATCAAGGCTTCTATTTAAACGCGACTTTAAAGAACAGGGCGCACAATAAACTCCTATCGTTTTCTATTATATTCATCGTCAACGCGCCTCCCAAAAGCCCGGTGAAACCTGTCATAGTTTTATCAAAGTCATAAGCGGCGGAGACTCTGCCACTAAAGCCCGCGTCTGAATCGTATTCATGGTCTTGATCATACAGTATATCCATTCGGTTTATTCCGACATCAAGCCCAAGTTGTAAATACTTCTTACTTGGCAGAGGGTAATACCGTGCGCCAACACCCCAGGTGATAATCGTTATTTGACTCTGGTTCATTTGTGCGTCGAAGTAGCCATCGCCAACAGTGGACATCGTCCCGACAAGGTATATACTTTGCGTTAAAGCCCGCCCGATTGTTAAAAACTGAAGGTCAACAGTCGCGCGTGTATCCGTGGTTTCATTAAAGTGATCCGCGGTCGCCTTCGTATCACCGTTAAAGTAACCCATGTCGCCAAGACCAAAACCGATGTCCACGTAAAGTCCCCTTGCCTTTTCTTTTTGCTCTCGTGCGGATACCAGAGAAAAAGAACCCAAAAACAAGATCAATCCAAACAAAAATAACCTTTTCATAAAAACCCCTTTATACTTTTATGTCCCATGGCGCAGGCGCCATCACCAAGATTCAATAACGGCTTCCCATGCCTGCCGCAGTCGTCTACACGGATACAAGCGGCTTTCATTTAAACGCAAGTTTAAAGAAAAGAGCATACGCTAAACTTGTATCGTTCTCAATTATATTCATCATCAACGATCCTCCCAAAAGCACGGTCAAACCCGTCATGGTCGTGTCAAAGTCACAAGCGACGGAAAGTCTGCCGCTCAAGCCCCCGTCTGAACTGTCTGGAATGTCTTGCATATAATACGTTGTAACCATTCGGCTTAGCCCTACATCAAGCCCAAGTTGCAAGTACTTTTTACTTGGCAGGGGGTAATACCGTGCGCCAACGCCCCACAGGTTAATAGTTATTTGACTTCTGTGCAGTTGCGCGTCAGCATAATCATCATCAACGGTGGACATTGCCCAGACAAGGTATACATCCTGCGTTAAAGCCCACCCGATTGCTAAAAGAAACGAGTCAGTAGTTTCACGACTTTTCGCAATGTTGTTAAAGTAATCTGCCTTCGCTTTAGTATCGCCGTTAAAATAACTGACGCCGCCGAGACCAAGACCAACATCCAAGTAAAGACCTCTTCTCCTTTCCGTTTGCTCTTGCGCGAATACAAGAGCAGAAGACCCAAAAAACAAGACCAAGCCAACCAAAAACAACCTTTTCATAAAAACCCCGT
This sequence comes from Treponema sp., assembly GCA_031265825.1. GTDB lineage: Bacteria > Spirochaetota > Spirochaetia > Treponematales > Breznakiellaceae > JAIRKH01. The sequence continues at coordinate 11,079 of JAISCD010000095.1, forward strand.
AGTGTTTATTTCCGTCAATACACTTTATAGCGCACGACTAAACCTAATCTGAAGCAAACGAGTACTCGGATGAAGCAAATTAGTACTCGGACGGAACAGCCTAGTACTCGGACGAAGCAGATTAGCACTCCGACAGAGTAAATTAGTACTCTGATGTAACAGACTAGTACTCGCGCAGAACAAACGAGTACTCGGACAGAACGGATTAGTACTTGGACGGGGTAAATTAGTACTCGGATGAAACAAAACAGTACTCGGATAGATGGCTTAATGTGGACGTCAGATACATACTTTCATTATTTAACAAGGTGAGATAATCCCTACGTGTCCCGAATCAAAAGCCGTTTGGCGATTTTCTCAAGCGCCCGCTGTCCTTGTCCTTTGGGGAGGAGGCTGATCTCTCTCAAGGCGCGGTTCGTGTAGACTTCGGCGAATGAATACGCAACATCCACGCCCTTCGACGCCTTGACAAGGCTCATGATCTCATTGCCGTCTTCCACAGTAAAAGAAGGCTTGGAAAACAACGCCTTCAACCCGCCCGTTTCGTCTCTGGAGACAGCCGCAATCAAAGGGAGGGTAACAAGTCCTTCTTTTATGTCGTTGCCCAAGGGTTTGCGGAGGGTGGAAGGATCGCCCGCGTAGTCCAGAATGTCATCGATGATCTGAAACGCCATACCGATGTTATAACCCGCACGACGGAGGCGCTCAGTCGTCTGACGCGCCGCCTTCGCTTCGTCTGCGCCGACATGACAGGCGAGTGTGAAGAGGATAGCCGATTTACCCATGATCTTTCGCAGATAACGCCGAAGCCCCAAGTCAGATACGAAGCGGCTGGCGTGTTGTTCGATCTCCATCGCGCACATACGGGACATAAGCCGCGCTAAATATACGGCGTTCTGCGGTGATGTATACTCCGCGGCGAGAAGAAAGCATTTTGATAAGAGATAATCGCCGATAAGAACCGCGTCTTGCTTGCCGAAACGGGCATGAACCGCGGGTAGCCCTCGTCGTAGGGGCGAGTCGTCTATCACATCATCGTGGATGAGCGTTGCTGTGTGAAGCATTTCGAGACAAGCCGCCAATTTGTAGTGCTTTTCTTGCTTTCTCCCGAAACCAGCCGCAATGAGCAAGAGTCCTGGGCGGAGGAGTTTCCCGTTACCGTCAAATAATCCTGAGAGTCCTTCTTTGACAACGGGGTTTTGCGAAGCGCAAGTCTCCTCAATGATAGCAGAAACTTTTTTAAGATCGCCTGCCGTTTCTGGGAAATCAGTCCAAAACGAGGGTTCGTGATTCACGTTTATTCCTCAAGAGAGGGAGCGGATTTCTCAACGCCGACAACGCCGATCAACCCGCTCTCCATTCTCTCATTTCCTATTTCTTTGATGGATTCCCGAAATAGAGATACAGTCTGCGCGCCAGCTTCGTACCATTCCACCACTTCTTAAAACAGGGAACGACCCAGCAATCAAGCCCGAAGGCGCGTCCGCCACCACCGAGGAACAGGAAACCCGCAAATATGAACCAGAGTTTGTACCATTCAAACATACCCGTGAACGTGAACATGAGGCACATGACGATGGAGAAGGCAGCCGCCCACCACGTAAACAGACCGCCGATAAGACAAAGCCCGATGCCCATCTCAAACAGAACCACGAAGAGCTGGAAGCCTTGGAAGGGGATGTAAGCCATGACGCCGTCCATGAAAGTCTCCCTAACCCAGGTCGCTATCGCGCCGTTGCTGTCAAAAATCGGCTTGGTGAAGTCCCAAATCGTCCCGAATTGAGACGCGCTCGTTGCTACGTCCGCACCCGCGCCGCTTGCCGCCGTCACGGCGGCTTCAGCCACGCCAGACGCCGCGCTTACCGCCTCCGCCGCGCCGCTCGCCGCTGTCGTAGCCGCGTCAGACGCCGCACTCACTACGTCCGCCGCGCCCGCCTGCGTTACCCACGGTGAGAACATCCACCCGGATTTGGTGCCTGTCGCCCACGCCAGCCAGCCTTCTCCTATCTTGTTGACGCCTTCAAACACCCACATGAGTCCCAGCCAGAGGCGCAGAGGCAGGAGCCAGTACCCCCGCGTCTTGTATGCGCCAAAGCCGCGGACAAACGAGCGCTGGTCCTTCCTATCCAAGAATTCGTGTTTAATGTATTCCCAACATTGGTTGATGCCCGCTACCCCGATGAGGTAATGCAGATTCACGAAATGCTTCATTGCCTGAGCGAAGATGCCGGACATTTTTATGTTCATGGCGTTTGAAACCGCGTATTTACCGCCCACGCTCACCATGAAGCCATGGTAATCGGACTTGAACTTCTTATGCGGGTATTTCTCGCTTTTTTCAATGTCCGCGATGATGTTTTCAGCCGCGCAGATGCCTGTTTGCAAAGCGGTTTCCACGATTTGCGGCAGAGGCTTTTCGCCTTCGATAAACCAGAGGTTGTCGCCAACCGGGAATACGTCCGGGTAATCAACCGAGCGCATTTCACTCGTGACCAATAATCGTCCACGCCGATTGCGTTTACCAGCCTCTGGGTTTTTGCCAAAGGGACCAGTCGATAGCCCAAGCGAGTCCGCGAATTGATTACCACTGACACCCGCCGTCCAGATGAAGGTGTTTGTTTGTATGGATTCACCTGTCTTCAATTGCACAACGCCCGGTTCCGCGCCTGTGATAGCCGTACCGGTGAGTAGTTCCACGTCATGTTTCTTCAGATAAGCCGCGATTTTATCTCGCAAGTCCTCCTCGAAGAAGGGAAGGATGCTCGACATCGCTTCGATAATGACGATACGGACGTCTTTCGGGTCAATGAGCCACTTTGCGGACATAGCGTCCCGCCATTCGAGCAGTTCGCCCGCCATTTCCACGCCGGTAAAGCCTGCGCCCGCGACGACGAAAGTCAACATCTTCCTGCGTTTTTCTCGATTCGGCTCCGCAACGGCTTTTTCAAAAATATCGTCAACGTGAAACCGTAGTTTCATGGCGTCGTCAAAAGACCAAAGAGTGAAACAGTTCTCTTTTATGCCCGGAATACCGAAAAACTCCGGTTCCGCGCCCGCGCCCAACACAAGGTAGTCGTAAGGATAGACCGTAGTCTCAGACTTCGCCTCTTTTTTGGCGAAGTCAATAGAGACGATAGCGTCCATCTCCACTTGAACCTTTGAAACGCCGAAAACTTTTGCGTAAGGAATACGTACCGAGTCTGGCTCCACGCGATGTCCCGCGACCTCGTGAAGTTCCGTCATCAAGGTATGGAACGGGCGCTTATCAATCAATGTAATAGACGCCTCGCCATCTTTCTTGAAGTGCTTTGCTAGTTTTTTTGCCGCGGCGATACCAGCATACCCACCGCCAATAATAAGAATGTTCTTCATAACCTCTCCTAATAATAACGATCGTTATTCAGAAAGTTTTGCGATGAATTTCCAAATAACGCCTATTATTCACTATTCAATCTCAAACTTGTTAATTACCCCGACGAACAAGCGTCAAGGGACTGTCCTTAACCAGCTCTAGAGACTTCCGCCTCGCCCTCTTCGTTATTGTTTTGCAATCATTACATTTTTGACTCGTATATCAAGGATAATCGCGTTTTTAATTTCACCGATATTGCTTCCCAAGACATTATCATACTATATATTCTAAAGAATAGCAATACAGTCTTGTAAGATAATTTTCTAGGCGAGGCGACAGATGTCTGACACCAAGCAGAGTTAAACAAGATTCATTTATCGATAAAGCCGGGTAAAGACGGCACTTTATCGGAAATAATGCAACGGATAAAGGGCAATTTCGCTAAGGCGTGGAACAAGGCGCAGGGGCGGAAGGGACACGTATGGGGGAACGGTTTTATGCCTGTGCGAGCTTGGCGTTTACGGCGATATTTGTTATTATTTAAGAACACAATTATCCCTTAAGCTACTTTTTGCATTCAAGTCATCAAAGAAGTAAATATAAAAACGTGGGTTTTGTGTTTAAAACTCAAGGAGGAAATTTTGAAAAGATTGAGAATCTTCTTATTATTCGTGGTTCTTTTAATGAACTGCAAAGCGGAAAAGCAAGCGACTGCGGTTGGCGTATTTGTACCCGGTGTTATGGCGGGCAGTCCCATCTATGAAATGATGGCGCAAGGCGTTCAAAAGGCGTGCGTTGAAAAGGATATACCCGTTACGGTTGTGGAAGCCGGCTATAATCAGGCGGAATGGGAATCATCCTTAACGTCAATGTCTGCGACCGGGAAATACGCGCTTATCGTATCGTCAAACCCCTCGCTCCCCGACATCGTAACGTCTATATCCGCAAAGTTCCCAAAACAAAAATTCCTTTTGCTTGACGGAGAACTTGTCGGTAATCCCTCTGTCTATACCCTGCGCTACGACCAGCAGGAACAGTTCTTCATGGCGGGTTCCATCGCGGGCTTGGTAACCGTGGAACGCGGAGGGGAAAAGAAGGTCGGACTTTTGGCTGGACAGGAGTACCCGGCGATGAATGAAACTATTCTCCCCGCGTATCTTGAAGGGGCAAGGGCGGTTGACCCTGACTTCAGCGTTGACTTTCGCGTGCTGGGTAATTGGTTTGACGCGGGGAAAGCGGCTGAAATCGCTGTGGATATGATTAACCGCGGCGTCTATGTCATCCTGTGCGTGGCGGGCGGCGCGAATGAAGGCGTTGTGCAGGCGGCGGCTGAACGCGGCGCAAAGGTAGTCTGGGCCGATACCAATGGTTACGGCATCCGACCGGGCGTTGTTGTTGGAAGTTCCGTCATTCATCAGGACAAAGCGGCTTATGAGAAGACTCGTCTCTTCTTGGAAGGCGATCTACCCTTCGGTAAGGCGGAAACGGTCGGCGTGAAAGAAGGATACGTCGAATTCGTGCAGAACGACCCTAATTATATCGACGCTGTAAGTGAGACGGTTCGCGCAAAGCAGATGGAAATAGTGGAAGAGCGGTTGAATAATAGGTAACCGTTCGGGAAAGCCGAATCTATTCTTTTCACATGACCGTAATCCTTGGCGTAGCCGTTTCGATAACTCCCCTCCTCTTTGCGTCTCTGGGCGCGCTTTTGACGGAATTCGCGGGCGTTCTTGGTATATTTATCGAGGGCTTTATAAACCTAGGCGCGTTTCTCTCCTATTTTTTCATGGTAAAGACAGGTTCTATACTCATAGCGAGTTGTTTGACGGCTCTCCTCTGCGGGGGCGCGGGCTGGGTGTTAGCGCGTTTTGTCGCGGTTAGTGGGGCGAATCCTTTTATCGTTGGGCTTGCGGTGAATCTCGCGGCGGACGGGCTAACATCTGCGCTTTCCCATGCGTGGTTTGGGACGCGGGGGGCGTTACGGGCTACCGCAGGCTTGGGCGCGGCGGGGTCTCTGCCGTTTTTCGCGTGTATAGCTGTCGGGTGTTTTGCGGTCGCATGGTTCGTAGTTTATCGGACGCGGATAGGGCTACGGCTTCGCGTCGTTGGGGTTTCCGCGGGGTTCGCGCGGGAGCGGGGACTTGACGCGCCGCGGTTTGTGGAAGGCGCGTGGGCGGTTGCCGCGGTATTTGCTGCGCTTGCCGGTGCGTGCCTCACGTTCAGAGTGGGCGCCTATACGCCGAGCGGGGCGGGGGGGCGAGGGTGGATAGCTCTCGCCGCGGTTTTTCTGGGTTTCAGGCGTGTCTGGGGAACTGCGCTTGCGGCGTTGGCGTTTGCGCTTGCGGAGCGTGCGGGTATAATGGCGCAGGGTTTGAGTGTCTTGCCAGCGACCGCACTCTTGGGCTTGCCTTCTCTGCTGGCTTTTCTGTTCTACGTGTTGTCTTGCGTCCTAAGGAAGGGACACCCTTCGGGTGTTTAAATACTTCACAATGGTTATTGTTTGAAAGGGAGCGCCGCTGTCCCCGTCTTGCTTTGCCCGCCGTGTGTGGGGGGTGTCGGAAGACCCCCGAAGGGGGGCTGGAGACAGGGGGGCGCACCACAAGGGCGTCTGTGTGCCGCCCTCCGTTTAGGGAAAGACGCGCCCCCCCTCCCCCTATGAAAGTGAATAGTTAGCAGTTAGCAGTTAGTAGTTAGCAGTTAGCAGTTAGCAGTGAATAGTTAGTAGGGTGTCAGACAATGAGTAGGCAAAGAGCAAAGACAAGATGTGCGACAGGGTCAGATAACGAGAAGGTTCCGTTTGCAAAGCAAGCGCACCCTTCGGGTGTTCTAAAGCCGTCCTGTCGGAGACAGCGGGTCCCCCTTTCTAACAATACCCATTGTGAAGTATTTACACGCCTCGCGTACGGAGTGTCAGCGCACCTTCCAAACAACGCGCAGGCTCCACTTGTTTACAAGCGTAGCCGTCAAGACTGGGACAGCGGCGCTCCCTTTCTAACAATACCCGTTGTGAAGTATTTAAACACGCCTCGCGTGCGGGGACAGCGCACCTTCCAAACAACGCGTAGGTTCCGCTTGCAAAGCAAGCGTAACCGTCAAGACGGGGTCAGCGGGTCAACCTTTCGTACAACAACCCGTGTGAAGTCGTCTAACAGGCTATGCCTGCCCGAAGGGTGTTGCAATTTATTGGGGATAGTCGTATATTAACTGCGTTAATTTCTATTTTCCTTCATAAAGGAGTCGATATGAACTTTATTATTACGGCAACGCGGTCAATGCGCGCCTATGCGGTGCAGGTAGTGGAACAGCTCTTAAAACTTCCCGAATTCAACAACACCAAAGACGCGAAAGACGTCAACGCTGTTCAAATATTGAAGACAGATATTTTCGCGGACGGCGAGATGGAAGTAGTCATAGAAGAGTCTATCCGCGGCAAGGATGTTATTCTTTTTACGAGTTGCGCCAGAAACGAGGCGGATATAGACGTAAACACGGCGAAGATCGAGTTGTACCATACGATAGACGCTCTGAAACGGGGGCAGGCGAGGAAGATCATCGTGTTTGAGCCTTATGTGTCCTGTTCCCGCTCGGACAGAACCGCGCGGCGGAGTTCCGTGGGGTTGTGGTGTCATCTCAAGACGTTGGCAAGCATGGGTACGGAGCATTTCATAACCTACCAGCTTCATTCTGATAAGTCAAAGTCAATGCTTGACCCGAATATATGTGTCATTGACGATATTCCGGGGCATACTCTCCTGAAACGTCATCTGTGCGACGTCTACATCCGTAATAGGGAATTCTTAGTGAATGAAGTGAGACCGCGTTGGGCGTTCTGTTCCGTAGACGCGGGCGGGGAAAAGCTGGCGCGGGACTTTGCTAATGCGTTTGGCACGCCTTTAGTGGTGGCGCACAAACAACGCGACTACACAAAGGTAAACACGGTAGACTCCGTCAACATCCTATCTGCGGAACCGTTGGAGGGTAAGGTCTTGTGGATAGTCGATGATATGGTAGACACGGGCGGGTCTGTAAAGAGCCTGATTCGGGCGTTGTACGCGCTTAAACCAAAAGAGGTGAACATCATCATCATGCACGCGCTGTTCTCTAGCCCAGCGTCTACGATGTTGAACCAGTTTATCGCCGAGGGTTTACTCAACCGTATAGTGGTAAGCGACACCGTTTACCACCCCTGCTTTACGAATCAAATAAACAACCTCGAAGTTGTCCCTTCAGCAAATCTCTCCGCAAAAATCATCAGAAACATCGTTATGAGTAGACCTATGGGTAAGCTCTTCAAGGCGTTCAACGTCGAAAAATACCTCAATTCCCAACAGTCACAGGCATAGCCTGTTTAACGACTTCACAACGGGTGTTGTAGGCGAGGCGTGTCTGACACCCCCGAATAGCGAGAATGTTACGCTCATTCCGTAACGTCTTTACGGGGTCAGACACCACCCGCCTGTGGGCTTGACCAATAAATGACGGATCGTCAAAGACGTCTGACACCACACCACTCAGGCGTGCCATGCCCGTTGTATGACTATCACGTCTTTCCGTACTTGATTGAACGTCTCTTGAAACTTTCCGAGCGAGGATCATCTGCCATTCCGAGTGGGAGGATAGCCTGTCACCCAGCATCGCATAGCTTCTGCGGTTCGTCGAGTTTGCGAAAGGGAGAATGGCGATGTTTGCGGTGTTTTACAGGAGTCGCGCGTGGGCTTCTTTAGGCATGAAGTCATCGGTTGTGTCGCTTGTTAAGGGCAAAGTTTGGGTTCGAGCGCCGCCACCACCCTTGGTCAGCGTCAAGATGTGGGTAGCGCCGGCGTAGGCGACGGTGGCGTTTGCCGGCGTGGTCGCTTCCTGTACGAGCGCGGTTGTGATGTCTTGTTCTGCGGCTTGCGCTCGGTCTGTCTCTGTCGCAAGTGCTGTCTTAGCCAACATAAACCACTCGTCTGTCGCGCCCCATCCCCGGTGTAGAAAATCCTCTATAACCCAAGAACGATGCACTCGGACACGGGAACGCGAGGCTCGGACACGGGGATAAGAGGCTCGGACACGGGAACACGAGGCTCGGACACGGGAACGAGAGGCTCGGACACAGGAACAGAAGGCTCGGACACGGGAATGAGACACTCGGACGCGGGAACGCGAGGCTCGGACACGGGAATGAGAGGCTCGGACGCGGGAACAGAAGGCTCGGACACGGGAATGAGAGGCTCGGACACGGGAACGCAGATGTCGTACAAGCGCGGATCAGTGTCAAACTATCGTTAAGTATACCACAGCCTTAGAACAAGTCAAGAGAAAATGGACTTCCAGAATGCGCCGCGCGATGTCTATGTAGGCGAGCGCGAAGAAGTAAGGCGCGTGCTGGAGCGCCGAGCCGTTCTCTCGTACCGTCGCGTGGCACAGTGCCGCACTCCGCTCTTCGTAGGGGATGTGCTGGAGCGAGCCGTCCTCTCGCACCGCCGCGCGGCATAGCGCCACACTCTGCTCTTCGTAGGGACGCATGTCTGACACCAAAGGCAGATGCTACTTACTTAACTATGTGGAGGAGTCGTTCTGGATATGTGTTATAAGGAATAAAGACGGTAATTTTATAGAGTAGGGGATGGGGCGACATTTCCATTACGGAAGGTAAATCTCATAAAAATATAACCACAGACTAACTCGGCAAGATGAATAATACGGTCTGTGGTTATCTGAACCCTCTACAGATAGTGGCTTTTAGTTTGAAAAACGATTAGTACCTTGGAGGGCGGTGTCTACCCCAGTTGTTGTGGTGGGGATAGAAACCGTTTCGCTCAGGGGAGAAGATTTTGTTTCCATCTCTGGAATGATTCCGCGAGTCGAAACTCATCCTTCCAAAATAACCGTTATTCTGGAAATCGGCTCTCATTTCATAGTCTTTGCCGTTAAAGGCGACCTTGAGCGTTCTGATGAACTTCATATCGCCACCCGGCGGCGCGAATACATAGCCTTCGATTTGAACTGACGCTCCTTCTTTGAAACCGTCCACGAAACCGACTAGTTTATCGAGATCGCCGCCTGTAAAATACACAGTATCTGCGCTTTGAACGACGATTCTGCCTTGTGCAAAGGCAAGGGTACCGCTTATCGTAACCTTATCAGGCATTGCAAATGTAGTTTGTGCAAAGGCGACGCCTAAATTAGCCGCTACAAGAATTGCGATAATGACGAGTCTTTTCATATTTTATTCTCCTGTAAAATCCTGCTGGAACTTCCTGTGGGAAGCTCCATTATTCTCAAATAATATTAAAATCTTTCTTAAGAAGAATAGTTACAAAGCGCTTATATAATAACCAAGCGAGATACACACTTCGTGTGTTTAAAACGTCTTGCTCTGCTTCGCCTGCGGGGTGGCTTCGGTGTCAGACACGCCCGTTACGAAGTTATCTCACCGACTTCTGGTGTCAGACATATCCCGCTAGGCTTCAGGTATCAGACATACACCGTTACGAAATCGTCTCCCCGCCTTCAGGTGTCAGACACGCTCGTTAAGCAGTCGTCTAACCGACTTCAGTGTCAGACACCCCGTTAGGCTTTAGGTGGCAGACACGCCCGTTGAGAAACCGCCTCTCCGACTTCAGATGTCAGACATATCCCGTTAGGCTTCAGGTGTCTGACACCCCGTTGGGAAGTTATCTAACAGGCTTCAGGTATCAGACACGCCCGTTGAGAAACCATCTCCCCGCCTTCAGTGTCAGACATACCCCTGTTAGGCTTCGGTGTCAGACGCGCTCATTACAAAGCCATTTCGCAGGCTTCAGGTATCAGACATATCCCGTTAAGCAGTCGTCTCCCCGACTTCTGGTGTCAGACATATCCGTTGGGAAGTCATCTCATCGGGCTTCAGATGGCAGACACCCCCGTTACGCAGCCACCTCCCCGCCTTCAGGTGTCAGACATATCCCATTAAGCAGTCGTCTCCCCGACTTCTGGTGTCAGATATATCTCGCTAGGCTTCGAGAGTCAGACATGCCCGTTGAGAAACCGCCTCCCCGCCTTCAGTGTCAGACATACTCCTGTTAGGCTTCAGTATCAGACATATCCCGTTAGGCTTCGGGTATCAGACACTCCTGTTAGGCTTCGGTGTCAGACACGTCTGTTAAGCAGTTGTCTAACCGAGGCTTCAGGTATCAGACATGCCCGTTGAGAAGCCGTCTCCGACTTCGAGTGTCAGACATATCCCGCTAGGCTTCAGTGTCAGACACCCCCGTTGGGAAGCCATCTCGCAGGCTTCAGTGTCAGACACCCCCGTTGAGAAGCCGCCTCCCCGACTTCAGTGTCAGACATATCCCGCTAGGCTTCGGTATCAGACATACCCCGTTAAGCAGGCATCTGTAGGCTTCAGGTGTCAGACACCCCCCGTTAGGCTTCGGTGTAAGCCATCTCCCCGACTTCGGTGTCAGACATATCCCACTAGGCTTTAGGTGTCAGATACGCCCCGTTGAGAAGCCGTCTCCGCCTTCAGTGTCAGACATATCCCGTTAGGCTTCAGGTGTCAGACACGCTCGTTAAGCCGTCGTCTCACCGCCTTCAGTGTCAGACATACCCCTTAGGCTTCAGTATCAGAGACGCCCGTTGAGAAACCGCCTCCCCGACTTCAGTGTTAGATATATCCCGCTAGGCTTTAGTGTCAGACACCTCCCGTTAAGCAGTCGTCTCACCGACTTCGGTGTCAGACATATCCTGCTAGACTTCAGATGTCAGACACACCCGTTGGGAAGCCATCTCCCCGCCTTCGAGTGTCAGACATATCCCGCTAGGCTTCAGTGTCAGACACCCCCATTACTAAACCGCCTCCCCGCCTTCAGATGTCAGACATATCCCGCTAGGCTTCAGTATCAGACACTCCTGTTAGGCTTCAGATGTCAGACATATCCGTTGAGAAGCCGTCTCACCGACTTCAGGTGTCAGACATATCCCGTTAGGCTTCAGTATCAGACCCACCCGTTGAGAAACCGCCTCCCCGACTTCAGTATCAGACACGCCCATTGGGAAGCCATCTCCCCGCCTTCGGTGTTAGACATATCCCGCTAGGCTTCGGTGTCAGACACGCTCGTTGGGAAGCCGCCTCCCCGACTTCAGGTGTCAGACACCCCGTTAGGCTTCGGTGTCAGATACCCCGTTGGGAAGCCGCCTCCCCGACTTCAGGTGTCAGACATATCCCGTTAGGCTTTAGGTGTCAGACACACCCCGTTGGGAAGCCGCCTCCCTGACTTTAGATGTCAGACATATCTCGTTAAGCAGTCGTCTCCCCGACTTCAGGTGTCAGACATATCCCGCTAGGCTTCAGATGTCAGACACGCCCGTTGAGAAGCCACCTCCCCGACTTCAGATGTCAGACACCCTGTTAGGCTTTAGGTGTCAGACACGCCCGTTAAGCAGTCGTCTCACCGCCTTTAGGTGTCGGACATATCTGTGCCTGTGCGTGATTTTTATCTTTCCTATTCCGAAAAATAGTATTATAATAGCGCTATGAGTATAACATTTTATTCACTTGGAGCCGCGGGTGAAGTAACCGGTTCCAAGCACGTCATTGAAATTGACGGAAACTCCTTTCTTATAGATTGCGGGGCGTTTCAAGGCGCTCGCGCCGAGTCTGACCGAAAGAATCGGGCACAGAATATAGCGCCAGATCGTATCTCCGCCGCGATTTTAACGCATGGACACCTTGACCACTGCGGGCTTTTTCCTCTTTTAGTCAAGAACGGATACCGAGGCGACATCTTCACTACACCCGCAAGCAGGGACATCGCCAGCCTGATTATGATGGATAGCGCCAACATCCAAGCACGGGACGCCGAGTTTCTACGGAAACAGGCAAACAAACGAGGTGAGAAGTTCAACTGGACGCCGCTATTTGACGAGAAAGACGCAATTCAAGCGACCTCTCAGATGCTCGGTGTGTCTTACAACCGCCCTATGTTCATTAATAACGACGTGACGATTGAATTCTTTGACGCGGGACATATCCTCGGCTCGGCAATGGCGCTTTTCACCGTCAAGAACAACGGTAAAGAGACGAGAATCCTCTGCTCAGGAGACCTTGGACGCAAGGGTAAACCGATCATCCGGGACCCATCTACAGAAATACCTGCTCCTGATTACCTTGTTTTGGAAAGCACCTACGGCAACCGCAGACACGATTCCACAGACAACGCGATGGAAAAACTAGCGGAAGTCGTCAAACGCACCTTGGCAAACAAAGGACGCATCATCATCCCGTCATTCGCCATTGAACGCACTCAGGAACTCGTTTACTACTTCCATTTGCTCGTGGACGCGGGCGTAATTCCTGAAATCCCGATTTATGTAGATTCGCCTATGGCAACCAACGCTACAACGATCTTCCAAGTTCACCCTGAATGTTACGGCGAAGATATACGTGAGGCGTTCATAAAACACCACAAAAACCCTTTCGGTTTCAACAGCCTCCACTTTACAACGAGCGTTGACGAGTCCAAGGCGTTGAACAACCACCCCGGACCGCTCATTATTATAAGCGCGGACGGGATGTGCGAAGCAGGGCGGATACAACATCATCTCTTCAATAGTATTTCCGACCCGAACACGACCATTCTTACGGTAGGATATATGGCGGAAAATACGCTGGGACGTAGGATACGCAATCGTGAAAAAGAGGTGAAGATTCACGGGCAATGGTTCACGCGCAGGGCAGAAGTCGAGGAAATCAATGCGTTTAGTGCGCACGCGGATTACTTTGAAGCGGTTGAGTGGCTTAAGTCTATTGACGTTTCCCATTTGAAGAAGATTCTGCTCGTACATGGTGAACCTAAGCCGCAAGCCGCTTTCAAAGCGTATCTGGCGGATAATGGCTTTCCGCAGGTAGACATCGTGGAGTATGGGCAGACCTATGACTTGAGCAAATGATGGGGCATCTTGTGTTCGTGATCGCCGACACTGTGTTCCTCTTGCGTAAAGCGTTGACTTGTGGTATAGTAAGCCCATGACTAATTCATTACAAAAGAGATTTTGGCTCATTGTTCTGACGGCTTGTTTGACGGTGATCGCTATCTTTGCCGAGTTTTTTATATGCACTCACCTTGATCACGATTGCGTCGGAGACGCTTGTTCTATCTGTTTGCAAATAGAAGTAGCGCAACACTTGCTTGAGAAGTTGGGACGCCTCGGCGCTATGGCGCTTCTCGCCTTTGCTCTTGGCAATTACACAAAAATCCTCGTCAAACTTTCCGTAGTCTTCTGCTCATCAATCACGCCCGTGTCCTTAAAAATAAAAATCAATACTTGAATAGCCTGTTCTAAAAACCAAAGCTCGTTTGTTTCCTCTTTATTATAGAAGAAGGAGCGTTTGATCTATTCAAGGCATTGCAAGCTTGCGCCTGAATGTTCGGCGTCTGCAAACGGTCGCAAGTCCAACAATACTTGGTTAATAGGAGAAATTATATGAAACGATTGTACAACCGGATTCTAGTCGGAGTCTCGGCGCTTTTTGTGTTGTTTTTGCTGTGCTTTTCTAGTTGTGTGAGGAAAGGCAATCCTGTAGAGGTTGCCGCGGATGGGAAGGTTGTGGTGACGGCGACTATCTTCCCGCCTTATGACTTTGTTCGTCAAATAGCCGGCGACAAGGTCAGCCTGAAGATGCTCTTGCCTCCGGGTGCGGAGAGTCACTCTTTCGAGCCTACGCCCCAAGACATCATTGCCATTCAGAGGAGCAAACTCTTTATATATGGGGGCGGCGAGTCGGACGAGTGGGTCGAGCGCATTTTAGAGTCTATGGATGTAAGCGCTATGAAACTTGTCTCGCTCATGGATTGCGTTGACGTAGTGGAGGAGGAGATTGTCGAGGGTATGCAGGCGGAGAAGGAGGCGCAATCTGCGTTCAAAAGCATTGGCGTTACAACAAGTCCTGAATACGATGAACACGTTTGGACGTCTCCCAAAAACGTCGTGCGTATTGTGCGGGTGATTACCGATGCGCTTTGTGAAATAGACGTTGCCAACGCCGAGGTTTACCGCCAGAATGCTGTCGCGTATACTGCTAAACTAGACGCGCTTGACGAGGAGTTTCAGGCTGTCGTTACTAATGGCTCGCGGAGAACCATTGTCTTTGGTGATCGTTTCCCTTTTCGTTACTTTGCGGATGCTTATGGGCTTGCTTATTTTGCCGCGTTTCCGGGTTGTTCCACCGACACCGAGCCGAGTGCGGCGACTGTCGCCTTCTTGATTGACAAGGTCAAGACTGAACAAATTCCGGTTATCTTCCATATTGAACTCTCAAACGAGAGGATGGCTGACATTATCGCGGAGTCAACAGGCGCGGAGAAGCTGTTACTCCACGCCTGTCATAACATATCTAAAAGGGATTTTGACGCGGGTAAAACCTATTTGGACTTCATGCAAGCCAATGTAAAGAGTCTCCAGACAAGCCTCTAACACCCGAAGGGTATTTAAATACTTCGCAACGGGTGTTGTTAGAAAGGTGGTGCCGCTGTCCCCGTCCTGATGGAACCACACTTGCAAGCAACAGGCAAAGCCTATTTAAGGACTTCACAACGGGGTGTTATTAGAAAGGGGGAACCCACTGAACCCGTCTTGACGGTACACTTATAAGGAAGTGGAGACTATGCAAGGTTAGGAGGGGGGCGCTATTTCCAAAACATTGTGGCACACAGTCGCCTTTGAGACGCGCCCCCCTGTCTTCAGACCCGCAGGGCGGGTCTTCCGCCACCCCCCTATTATTAGGGGCTAGTAACCGTGGGTCGGTTACTACTAACGTGGCGGCACACTTTAGTAATGTGTGTAGGACACACGCTAGTAGAGTGTGAGAGGCACACCCTAGAGAGTGCGTGGGACACACATTAGAGAGTGTGTGGGACACACCCTAGTAGAGTGCGTGGGACACACGCTAGTAGAGTGTGAGAGGCACACCCTAGTAGAGTGCGTGGGACACACGCTAGAGAGTGCGAGGGACACACCCTAATAATAATTGCGTGGCGTGTGTTACTAATATGCGTGGTCAGTTGTTACTAGGAATCGAGTGATGATTCTAACTAGGAATCGAGTGGCGATTCCTCTAGGAATCGGATGGGGAGGCGTCTGGGATGCTTGCCTGTTTGCACGGACGCGGCGGGGCTAAAGACACGCCGCGTGGATGGGGGGTAGCGGGAGACCCGCCTCTCTAAACTCCCTTGCATGGGGGCGGGGCTCCCGCGCAGGGGGGCGCGACAAAGGGTTTATGATGAGCCTACCTCTGTTTAGGGAAAGCGCGCCCCCCTCCTAATACTAAAGAATCTACCACTTCTACTAAAAGCCACTAGGGAGTTGTTTAACAGGGCTACGCTAAACGCTTGCCTGTTCCAAACAACATTCTTTAAGAAGTTGTTAAACACCCTTCGGGTGTTGCTTACAAGTGTGGTTCTGTCAGGACGGGGTCAGCGGCACTACCTTTCAAACAACACCCCTTTAAGAAGTTGTTAAACACCCTTCGGGTGCGGGGTCAGCGGTACTACCTTTCGGATAACACCCGTTAAGCAGTTGTTAAACAGGCGTGCCTGTAAGAAGTATTGAAACACCCTGCGGGTGAGAGGAGAAGATATGAATAAGATGAATGATGACATATTAACTTGTCAGAATGCCGCGTTTGGCTATGATGGACGCATCGTTGTCAACAATATTAGCTTTGCCGTTCAGAGCGGCGGTTACCTTTACATTATAGGCGAAAACGGCTCCGGTAAAAGCACGCTCGTCAAGGGCATTCTGCGCCTTATCAGCCCCTTACAAGGACGAGTATACTTCTCGCCGCATATAAAGACAAGGGAAATCGGTTACCTTTCACAGGCGTCCGCCGTGAAGAAAGACTTTCCCGCCAATGTTTCAGAAATCGTCCTGTCTGGACTAGTGGGCGCTATGGGCTTACGCCCCTTCTACTCCCGCGCGGATAAAGCCATCGCGGAAGATAATATGAAGCGACTCGACATCTACGACCTAAAAGACTGTTGCTTCAGAGAACTATCAGGCGGACAACAACGCCGAGTACTCATCGCCCGCGCACTCTGCGCGTCCCACAAACTACTCGTGCTAGACGAACCCACCGACAGCCTCGACCCACTAGCAACACAGGAACTATACAACCTACTCGCAAAACTAAACCGCGAAACAGGCATTACTATAATCACCGTAACACACGACGTGCATGCCGCGGTCAAATACGCAAGCCACATCTTGCATATCAAATACAATCAATATTTCTTCGGCACCCTGTCTGAATACACCCGTTCAGACTACGCAAAATCATTCTTTATAGATAATAGAGGAGTTGAAAATGACTAACAGTATCTTTTCCACATTGACTGAAATGTTTAACTACACATTTCTCGTCAGAGCGTTTGTAGTTGGCGCGCTCGTTTCGATCTGCGCCGCACTACTCGGTGTGAGCCTCGTCTTAAAACGATACTCCATGATTGGAGACGGACTCTCACATGTCGGTTTTGGAGCGCTTGCCATAGCAACCGCACTTAACGTCGCGCCGCTTACCGTCTCGATTCCCATCGTCTTATGCGCCGCCTTTCTGCTTCTGCACCTAGGGGAGAAGCGCGTGATTAAAGGAGACGCGGCTATCGCCCTCATCTCCACAAGCTCGCTGGCACTCGGCGTGGTGATAATATCACAGACAACAGGAATGAACACCGATGTGTGCAACTACTTGTTCGGCAGTATACTCGCAATGAACAAAAACGACGTATACTTAAGCGTCGCCCTGTCAATAGCAACGCTCGTTCTCTTCGTCCTGTTTTACCACAAGCTATTCGCCTTGACGTTTGACGAAACCTTTGCGAAAGCCACCGGGCTGAAAACGGGGTTGTACAACATGCTCATCGCCTTCCTGACTGCGATTACTATCGTGATTGGTATGCGAATGATGGGGGCGATGCTCATCTCCGCGCTCATCATTTTCCCGGCGCTTACTTCAATGCGGCTATTCAAGAACTTTAAGAGTGTGAGTATCTGTTCCGTGTGCGTGTCAATCTCTTGTTTCTTTATCGGCGTGGTCATTTCCTATGTTTACGCGACGCCTACAGGCGCAAGTGTCGTCATGCTCAACATTGCCGCATTCATGCTGTTTTGGTTAATCAATATCATCACAAAACATAAAGGAAGCGTAAAGAAACTAGGCGCGGTTGCGTGTGTTTGTACTGCTCTTTTTTCTGCCTGCGGCAACGCGAAACAGCAACAGCAGTCTTTTTCGTTTTCATCCCTAGAGAGCAAGAGTGCGGAGACGCCTTCTGTAGATTTGTCTCAAGGCACGGTAGAAGCAAAGCGGAAAGAACTAAGTTTACCGCGGGACAGCGGCGTTATTGAAATAAAAGAAAAAATGTTTCTGGCGCAGACTAACGATGTTTATCTAAACGCCGAAGATTATCTAGGCAGGACGATAAAGCTGGAGGGGTTGTTCAAGCGGGAAGATTCTGAATATGGGGATTATTGTTTTGTGCTGAGATATGGACCGGGTTGTTGCGGCTCTGATGGAAACGCTGGCTTTGAAATAGCCTGGGAACCGCGTGATGAAATGCTTGTTAAATACCCCAATGTTGACGATTGGGTAGAGGCTACGGGCGTCTTAAAAACCTACGAAGACGACAGCTATCCCTTCCCGCTTTTATACATCGCCTTATCAAGTCTTAACGTCTTAGACAAACGCGGCGCAGAGTTCGTAACCCAATAACACCCTTCGGGTGTTGGACGACTTCACAAGGGGTGTTATCCGAAAGGGTGTGCCGCTGTCCCCGTCTTGCACGCGAGGCGTGTTTAAGGACTTCACAACGGGGTGTTGTTAGAAACAGGCACAGCCTGTTTAAGGATTTCTTAACAGGTGTTGTTAAAGAGTTGGTGTCAGACATCGTAGGCGATTCAAAAAAAACGCCCTGACGTTCAAGTCAGGGCGTTTAATAACAACGATTAGCTCACATACTCGTTAAGAGGCTTAACCCTGTATTGCAGGATAGGCATCTTATCCGTAGTCACATAGCCAGCCGAGGCGTTTATTACGTCGGGAAGCCTGCCGACTACAGTGGCGCAGGTTAGTTCAACCGTGGCGGGACGATTGATAATCACTTCCGTCTCTGGTTCTCCAATAAGCGTCCAATCGTTTTGGTCGAATTCGTCAGGCGCATATACCTTACCGATACATTCAGATTCAATAACCACCCCTTCCTTAGTTTTAGTAGTTACAACCGCGGACATCCCCGTTGCATACCCCGCAGGCACAGTCATGTTCAAAGTAGAACTCTCCAAGTCCTTACAGTATGTTTGAGGAACAGTCTTTTGCGTCTGCCTAACTACGGTGAAACCAAGTTTGTCGCAGAGCCAGCCGTTGACATTCCACATATACGACGGCAAATAAGAGCCAGATTCGATACTCTTTTGCCTTTCATCGTCGCTAACCTTATCAGCAGAAGCGATCTCCCTATCAAACGTGGCTAAGTCAAGTCCCGCTCCATGCGCCTTTGCAAGAGCTATGCCATAATCTTCGACGTTGTAACTAGACTTTCCTGTTATCTTAGTAATTTTGTGAGTAGCCCCAGAGAGGACAGTTATCAAATTACCCCAAAAGACATCCTGATAACCCGAACCGCAAATGGTACAGTTGTTCTTCTTTGCAAGCTCGTCGATTTCCTTGGTCAGTGTAGGGGAAGAATTTTGAGGATAAAAGGCTTCCTCACAGGTTGAGATTGCGTTCACCCCTGTCTTTGCACAGGTCAGGAATGGAACCCGAAGGTCTTGGATAAGACTCATGGTAGTAACAATACAAACGTCAGGCTTGTCTTTGACAAAGACTGCCTCCGCCTCTTTAGCGTCTTGGACAACCACGCCCTTTTTGCCGCCTCCTATGATGTCGCCAATATCCTTGCCAATCACTTCGGGACGCACGTCAAATGCGCATACAATCTCCGCGCCTTTTTCGTACACATAGCGCATCGTATAGACCGACATCTTGCCGCAACCATACTGGGCGACCTTTAATTTTCTATTCATAAAACCTCCATAAATAGTTGATTCATCATTATATTATTGCACATATTTTCATTTGTCAAGATTTTTTTAGATTTTTATAGAAATACTTGACACAATTAAAGATTCATGTTTATAATAAATAAACAATCTTATTGGAGATTGTACTTTAATAAGTTGAGGAGAAAACAATATGTTTACTACCCCCCCCCCCAGAAGATCTTTATCTTTGGATCTAGTTCTACTGGCAAAAGACTTTTACCGATAATAGAAAAGCGGTATTCGGTTATCGGGTTTTTGGATAACGCCAAAAACCGATGGAATGAGAAAGTAGATGGCTATACAATATACCCGCCGTCACACATTAACAATGAGAAATATGACAGTATTATCATTGCTGCAACAACCGGGTATGAACCGGTAACAGAACAATTGGTTGCAATGGGCGTTGATAGAGGAAAAATAAATACGGAATATGTGGTTGTTCCTGTAAAAAGTCGCATAACATTTTTGGAAAAACTTGGTGAGATATTTACTGAAAAGCGTATTGACGGCTGTGTTGCGGAAGGCGGCGTTTTTCAAGGTGAGTTTGCCAAAGAAATCAACAGGGTATTTCCAACAAAGAAGTTGTATTTGTTTGATACCTTTTCAGGCTTTGACAAAAGAGACATTGATACGGAACAACAAAACCAGTATTCAGAATTCGGCGAATCGCATTTAAGTAATACAAGTGAGGAACTTGTAATGGGAAAGATGAAGTTTCCCGAAATGTGTATAATAAAAAAAGGCTATTTCCCCGAAACAACCGCAGGAGTTTCTGAAAAGTTTTGTTTTGTGAATCTTGATTTCGATCTATATCAGCCCATACTTGCGGGAATTGAATATTTCTACCCACGCATGGTAAAAGGCGGCGTAATACTAATCCACGACTATTTTTCTGAAGGCTATAAAGGCGTGAAAGAAGCCGTCAAAGAGTTTGACAGAAAGAACGGAATAAATGTTTTCCCCATCGGCGATGGAATAAGTATAGGAATATATTGTTAGAACGGCGTAAAGCAAAAGACGGCGCAGGGTGTCCGAGCCTTTACGCCGTCTTTTGAAATTTTTGTCCATTTTTACAAATGGACGCTTGACACAATCAAGATTTCATGTTTATATGTAAATAATCATTTTATAGGTTTAAGGAGAAAAATATGTTATACCCCCCCCCCCAGAAGATCTTTGGTTTTGATTTTGGAAACCCGTATGAATACGAAAATGGTTTCTATTTAACAAGCGCACCGCCGCGTATTGCAAAGAGCATCGCTCATTATGAATTATATAAAAAAATTGTCAATTTACCCGGAGAGGTAGTTGAATGTGGGGTTTTTAAAGGAATGTCATTAATTCGCTTTGCGACATATCGAGAAATTATGGAAAGCCAATTTTCCAGAAAAATAATTGGATTTGATGCGTTTGGCAAATTTCCCGATAACGTATCAATGGCGGTGGATAAAGACTTTATAAAAAACTTTGAAACCGATGCCGGCGATGGAATATCAAAGGAAGACTTGGAAGATATTTTAAAATATAAAAACTTTCAAAATATCTTTCTTATAAAGGGATTGATACCTGATACGTTTTCTGAATATTTTGGGAAAAAATCGGCGACTCAAATTGCTTTATTACATATTGACGTTGATGTATATGAAGCGACAAAAGCCTGTTTGGATCATTTATATGACAGAGTTGTAAAAGGTGGAATTATTGTATTTGATGATTATGGAGAAGTTGACGGCGCGACAAAGGCGATCAATGAATTTATAAGCTCCCTTGGAAAGGATGGTAGTATCATCCAAAAATCGCCTTATAATTATGTTCCAACATTTATGATAAAAGAATAATTATAAATCAAGAATATTATGCGTAAAGCAAAACGTAGCATAAATGACTGTTTATGCTACGGCGGCGCGGACGGATTATTAAACTATGGAAAGAAAATACAGACGTTACCTTATTATCGCAGGGATTTTACTCTTTGTCATTTACATTTTCGCGGCCGCTCAGCCTGTTCCACAAGAGACTATCCTCTCTTCTCGGTGGATACATTCTCTTGTCTCCACCTACCCTATGCCTTCACGAGAGAGAGAAACGGAAGACATTCAACAAGATGAATTGATTCCGTTTCAACTTGGAAACTACTTTGGATATGTTGATAAAGACGGCAATTTCACTATAAACCAGATAAAGCGGGGCTATATATCCCTATCAAAGCAAAACTGGGCAGAATATACCGCGATTCCCGAAAGAATAACCGTCCGTAACTCTAAAAACGAGCAAGTTCTTTCTATAGATACAGACATGGGCTATCCCTTGTTTCTGGATAACAGAGTGTTTCTCATAAACAGAGAACAAAACGCCGTTTACAGCATCAACGAACAAGGCGAGACTAATTGGTCTTATGCTTTCGCGTCCCCGCTTACCTGTATTGATGCGGCATCTGGGTTTTTGCTCGTCGGGTCTTTGGACGGCAAAATAGAAGTGCTTGACGACAACGGAATATGTATTTTCTCCTTTGAACCGAGCGGTTCCCGCCTATCAATCATTGTGGGATGCGCTTTTTCAAGAGACGGTTCAAAGATCGCCATCATATCCGGCATTGACGAACAACGCTTCTTATTTATGGAAAAACTTGGCGATACGCTTGAGAACGAATACCGTGTAATTTATCACGAATTTTTGGGGCGAGGGTTTAGACGACCCGTGCACGTTACCTTTGTTGATGATGATAACAAGGTCGCGTTTGAACGACAGGCGGGTCTTGGACTCTACGACATACCGACGCGCGCGTCCATCGCCTTACCGATGAAAGGCGAAGTGGTAGCTATCGACGAAGACGGTAGCGGCGGACAACTTTTCGTCATTACTTCTCAATCGTCAGACGATAAATATCTGACGACCATTCAGTTTCCCGGAACCGTCATCGGACAATCCCACTTCAAGAGTAAATACATATTCATGGATAGACAAGGAACGACTCTTTACATCGGCGGTGGCACAACCCTTGCCGCCTTTGAAATAAGCAAGAAATAGGCGGAAATACGACTTCCAAGTTAAACGCCGAAAACTAATACCGCGATTCCCAGAACCCCTGTATATAATGCGAAGCCCCACAACCGATGTCTTTTCACCAAGTTAAGCATAAGGCGCACGGAAAAGAAACCGACGACCGCGGCAGTAAACATCCCTACTAAAAGAGGAACAGTTTCTACATGGACGATGCTTCCGCTGGCAAGATCTCTCACCTGCAAGACCAACGCCCCCAGAATTGCGGGAATAGACAGAAGAAAGGAAAACCGAGCGGCAAAGTCCTTGTCGAGCTTAAGAGCGAGCGCGCCTGACAAGGTAAGACCCGAACGGGAAATGCCCGGTATGATAGCGACAGCCTGCGCCACCCCGACCACCAAAGCGTCTATAACGCCCATTTGACGAACCCTCCGCCTAGCGCCGCCCCTCTTCACGAGGAAGTCAGACGTAAGAAGCGCCAGCGCTGTAAGCAGAAAAGCCCATCCCAAGAAGTCAGTTGATGTAAACGCCGCCTCTATCGCATCTTTAAAAACAAGAGCGACCACCACAAGAGGGACAGTCGCTACAATCAAAAAGCCGCTCAATGGCTGGAAAGGGCGTTTGATTAACGCCCACACGTCTTTCCAAAGAACCATGAAGACCGCAACCAAGGTCCCGACGTGAACCATGGCGTCGAAAAGCAGAGTCCCTTCCGATATACCGAAGACTTTCTGCAAAAGCGTCAAATGTCCGGAACTACTCACCGGTAAGAATTCAGTAATGCCCTGCACCGCCCCAAGTATTATCGCCTGTAGTACACTCATTTGCTTTCCTATTCGTCGTCGTAACCATCGAAGTCGACGCTCAAGTTTGGCGTATCAGCCACCACGCCGCCCAGATTATTTCTCAAAGCCTCCGACAGAAAAGCCTCGTCAAAGAAACCAACCAAATCATCCGCCTGACTGCGAGTAAAATACGTCCGAATACGCAAAGACGACTTCTTATTACTCTCACTCTCGTTCAGAACATCCAAACCTTCCCTTTGTAGCACGCTAAAATACGGTGCTTCCCGTCCTGATGCCTTATCTTTCTTAAATAAATACCCGATTTCAAACGAAGGATAAGACTTGGATTTGGTGGCGAAAGCAAACGTCCACCACATCGTCGAGCCTGTCACCTTACCATAAGCCGAAGAGGTTTTGAAATTATTCTTGGGCAAGTTTTTTGCGGAGTAGGCATCTTTATATTGAGCAAGGGCTGACAT
>JAISCD010000103.1 GCA_031265825.1 Treponema sp.
CTGTCGAGTCGGATTTGCCCCCTGCCGAGTCAGATTTGCCCCCTGTCGTGGTGGAATTGCCCCCTGTCGGGTTGGATTTGCCCCCTGTCGGGTTGGATTTGCCCCCTGTCAAGGTGGAAAAGCCCCCTGCCGAGTCAGAAAAGCCCCCTGCCGGGGTGGAACTATCCCCTGCAAAAAAGAACCGTAATGAAACCGCCCCGCATGGACGCGCGGCGGTTTATTCCTGTCAGTTTTTGACCCCTTCAGGCGACCCTTCGGTTGAATAATCGCTTATAAGTTGATCAATAACCTTTAGGACGCCGAAATTATCATTTGAATCCGCGATAAACCGAGCGTATTGCCTCATATCGTCATCGGCGTTTCTCACAATATAGCTGTATTTTACCGCTTGGAGCATCTCTATATCGTTATACGTGTCTCCAAAAGCCATCATTTGTTCAGGTTTCAAGCCAAGTTCTTTTCCAAGCGTCTGTATTGCCTGCCCCTTATCCACCCCGTAATTTGTAATATCAATCCAAATAGCATCGCCGGTTGTGACGGAGAAACGAGCGCCGTATTGCGGTTTGAAGACTCTTTCACAATGTTCTTTGCTGTCCTCATGAGGAAAATAAACGGTGAATTTGTCAGCCTCCACCGTAACCTCGTCAAGTTTTTCCACAAGAGTCGTTTTTGAATAGAACGTGTTCAGGTAATCTTCGTATATTTTATATTTTGCGGCCACAAACGCGCTGTTCAACCCGCAAAGGATGGGTATTCCCTCCGTTTTATCTTCTACAAACCTAGCCATCGCCTGATAATCAGCGGGTTTTAGCAGATTCGTAAATATAATCTCACCTTTATGGCTAATCACAGCACCATTATCGCTGATGAAACTTATCTTATGTTTAATCTCCGGGAATATTGTTTCTAAATTATATAGGGATCGCCCGCTTGCGATAACAAAATCAATTCCGAGTTTATCTAAACGTGAAATATAATCATTAAAATGAGGCGGCAATTCGCCTCTTTCCGTAAGTAAGGTATGATCCATATCCGATGCGATCAATCTTATAGTGTCCATTGACATCCTCCATTATTCTTCTATGCCATTATCGGCAATTATTACACACTTCGCACGCGAGGTGTGTGTAAAAGCGTCTAGCACTATATTATGCGAAATGTTTAGCCTTCACTGTCTTCGTAAACAGCCAAAACCTCGAAAATATGGACTTGACGACATTTTACAGTTGATATACCATATTTTTATGAAAATGACTACTATGGAATTCAAGGAAAAATTCCAAGCAATAAAGAATATGGGCTATGTTCCTTCTCTTCGGCGTGGTCCAACCGGAATTGGCTATACGCTTGAAACCTTATTGGGCATTGCGGAAAATAATGACGGTGCGGAATTAAACAATGTCCTACTCTATTTATGTTACTGCTTTTACGGAACTACGGGACAACAAAGAGTATTTTCATAAAAGGAATATGTTATGCAATTCAAAAAAGAAATTTGTAACGAATGTGGACGTGCAGTTCATTTTGGGTCTGGTTTATTTGTAAACCGAGTTGCGGATTTAAATGATATTGAAACAAGAATTGAAATGAGAAAACCTTTTCCCAACGGTGAATATATTTGTTGTGAATGTGCATATCAGATATATGAATATCCCTATGTTGAAAATTAGGGAAAGCCAAATAGAAGATATTTTTGCTACTCAGCTGGACGAGGTAAAATCTCTGTTGTCCCTTTGCGAATCTCTCACACTATTTGACAGGCAGAAAAAAGTGGAATCCGGGAGAATTGACCTGCTCTTTATCTCAGTTTCGCATCTACACTTGCTTGAATTAAAAGCAGTTCCGAGCAGAATAGAATTCTGTGATCAGACAATCAGATATAGAAACGATTTACTGTGTTTGCAGAAGAAAATGGCGTTGCCGCAGTTGCCATTGAAATCTTATTTGGTATGTCCCGAATTTATTACTTCTCATAAAAGTTATTGTGTTGAAAATGATATTATCCCAGTTGAATTTTCTCCTTATGAATTACTAAAAAATTATTATTTTAAGGCAAAGTCTATTTCGCATTTAATTAGGCTTAAACCTACAAATCATGGACTTTGGAATTTGCATTTGCTGAATCCAATACTATACGCTTTTGAGGGTGAAACCACAATTACATTTTTAAGCAAGACGACAGGAAGATCAAAAAGCACTGTGGGCAGTTATTTGCGATTATCCACAGAGTTACAGTTGATTGAGAAAAATGACAATGGCAGTTTTCGTTTAACCACTTTAGGGAGGGAATATGTGTCGTTGAAAGACAATAACGCCGAACGGTTAAATGACAAACAAGTGGATTTATTGAAAGAGTTTATTGTCAAAAATCCTTTTGTAAGCCCCGTGATTTACGGCATTTATACGGCTGTTGAAGCAATATTTCTTCTTTCAAAAAATTACTATCCGGTTCCACTGGATAAGGCGCATGGTTTTTTTGCAATTTTAAGCGGAAAACAAAGCGAGTGGGCAGCAAAAGCTTCACATGATGCCTTTATTATGTATTCTAATTATGCAATAGATTTAGGATTATTAGCAAAACTTGGACGCGATTATTATATCACGCCTGCTGGTATTAAATTCATTTTATTATTGGAACTAAATAAATCAATGCTTTTAGTGAATTCGATATAATATGTGATGTTGTGCTTACCAGTCGCCTTACGGCGATTCAAGAACAACCGTAGCATACGGACAGTTCTCAACATTATCAAATGAATGGCTCGGTATAGATAATACCCGGAAATAAGCAATAAAGCCATGCCGTCAAGAAATTCACCGACAAATAAAACCGGTAAAACGGAAAATACGATGTTGTGTGAATACATTGTTGTCTGTGAAAAAATCCGCTGAAACGAGTCTTCACAGCTCGGATTACCGCCTGACACTGACCGCCCCATGCCTTGAGATTTGAGGACTTGAAATACAATGGAAATAATTGTAAAGTAATTGTTATGGAAGAATTGCAATCAACCGAGGTTTTGGACAAGGAAATCCTCGAAGACGCGCGGAAAAAGGCGTTCCGTACCCTCAAATCATCCGAAGATACCATAAAGGATGCGTCTGTGGCGTGGGAGCAAAAGACGCAAACCGCCATTAAAGAACTTCAGAAAAAGTATGCTGAGAAGACGAAACAGGACAGTGCGGAAATCATGGCGCGTCTCATTCTGGATAAAAAAAGGCTTCGTTCCGCAAAGATAGAAAGTAGCCTGCAAGACACGGCGTTTTCGTTCCTTGACAGCTTGGGTAAAAAGAAACAGCTTGAACTTTTGGAGAAAGAGCTGATCGTCCGCCTCAAGGAGCTTGAGGACGCAGGCGATCCCATAACCATTAAAGACGAACCCGAAGTCTATAGCAGGCTCTTGACCCAAGAAGAGACGCTCAAGCTTTTGCCGAAAGAGCAAGCGTGGTCAATCATTGAGCCGCCGCTTGCCTTCAAGAATGAAGGACGGTTTCCCGCCATCGTTATAAATACGAGGAGGGTGAGGCTTACCGCGTCTTTGGACGATGCGATAGAGGCGCTTCTGCAAGACAAGCGCGAAGAACTGACCACCGCCTTGTTCGGCACGGCGGAGTTTAAAGAGGAGGCGGTATGAGTGGAATAGTTCAACGTATTTCCGGCCCCATCATCCACGCGACCGGGTTGGGTGACGCGGGTCTTTTCGACGTGGTTGACGTTGGTCCCAAGAGAATCATCGGCGAGATCGTGCGGCTTGAGCAAGATACGGCTATGATTCAGATTTATGAGGACAATACCGGGATGGAGGTCGGCGCGACGGCTGAATCCACAGGACGCCCCCTCTCTGCGCGTCTTGGTCCGGGGCTTATCGGCGCCATTTACGACGGTATCCAACGCCCGCTCGAACTGCTTTACAAACAATCCGGCGCTTTCATGGAACCGGGCATACGTGGCGAGCGCCTCGATCCAGACAAGCTGTGGGATTTTACCCCTGATCCTGAAATCGCCGAGAAACTTGCGCAAAAGGTGGAAATACAGGCGGTTCCGGGTATGATTCTTGGCATCGTGCAGGAAACAGCTAGTATAGCGTGCAAGATAATGGTTCCGCCTAACGCAAAAAATGGCTTACTCACCGAACTTGCGCCTGCGGGTAAGTATACTATCAACAACACAATCGCAAAAACCGACCGGGGCGACGAGTTCGCCCTCTCCCAATGGTGGCCTGTGCGCCTGCCTCGTCCTACCGCAAAACGTCTCGCCGCGGATAAGCCTCTCATCACCGGAGAGCGGGTAATCGACGTGTTTTTCCCCCTGTCCAAAGGCGGAACAGCCGCAATCCCCGGCGGCTTTGGCACCGGCAAAACCATGACGCAACACGCTATCGCCAAATGGTGCGACGCGGACGTTATTATCTACATTGGTTGCGGTGAGCGTGGCAACGAAATGACCGACGTTCTGACCGAATTTCCCCACCTGATCGACCCACGTACGGGGCGTTCCCTCATGGAGCGCACGGTTTTAATCGCCAATACGTCCAATATGCCTGTCGCGGCACGGGAAGTTTCAATCTACACAGGCGTTACTATGGCGGAATTTTACCGTGATATGGGGTACCATGTGGCTATTATGGCGGATTCCACATCCCGCTGGGCTGAAGCCTTGCGCGAGTTGTCCGGGCGTATGGAAGAAATGCCTGCGGAAGAAGGCTTTCCCGCGTATCTGCCCACACGCCTTGCGGAATTCTACGAGCGCGCTGGGCTTGTTGAGACCTTAAGTGGCGCAGAAGGATCGGTTTCCATCATCGGGGCTGTTTCCCCGCCGGGCGGCGACTTTTCCGAGCCTGTTACCCAGCATACTAAACGGTTTATTCGGTGTTTTTGGGCGCTTGATAGGGACCTTGCTAATGCCCGCCATTATCCCGCCATTAGTTGGATTGATAGTTATTCGGAATACGCTGAAGAGGTCAAGGAGTGGTGGGAAAAAGTGAATCCGCAATGGACTATAGCGCGTCAAAAGGCGCTTGATTTGCTTAAGCAAGAGGAAAAACTTTCGGAGATTGTGCGTCTCATTGGTCCCGATGCCTTGCCTGACGACAAACGGTTGATACTCGTTACCGCGGAAATCATTAAAAACGGTTTTCTCCAGCAAAATTCTTTTGATGAGGTTGATATGTACTGTACGCCGTCAAAACAAGTACGTATCCTAGAGCTTATCATGAGTTTTCACGAAAAAGCGGCTGTGTGTATCAAGATTGGCGCTCCGCTTATTAAGATAACGTCTTTGACGGAACGTGAGGAACTCGCGCGTCTGAAAAGCGTGGTAAAAAACGACGACCGCGCGGCTTTGGATGACTTTGAACACCGCCTGCGGACTTCTTTGGAAGAACTAGAGCGGAGTTATAGAACAGGCGCCACAGGCTTTCGGTTCTGACACCCTTCGGGTGTTTAACGACTTCACAATGGTTGTTGTTAGAAAGGGGTCGCCGCTGTCCCCGACCTGACGGTTATGCTTGCACCCTTCGGGTGTTTAACGACTTCATACGGGGTGTTGTTAGAAAGGGGTCGCCGCTGTCCCCGACAGGACGGTTACGCTTGCACCCTTCGGGTGTTTAACGACTTCATACGGGGCGTTGTACGAAAAGGGTCGCCGCTGACCCCGACCTGACGGTTACGCTTGCACCCTTCGGGTGTTAGACGACTTAATACGGGGTGTTGTTAGAAAGGGGTCGCCGCTGTCCCCGACAGGACGGTTACGCTTGCAGGCAAGCGGAGCCTATGCGTTGTCTGACACCTCTGACACTAACCACTAATTACTAGTATATATGTGTGGGGGGGGGGGCGCGTCTTTCCCTAAACGGAGGATGGCTCACGGGAAACCATGTTGTGCGCCCCCCCCCCCTCACCGTGTCAGGCAACCCCCCGGGGGTAAAACACCCTCATAAACCCCCCCGGG
>JAISCD010000029.1 GCA_031265825.1 Treponema sp.
GAATAATTGTACTAAACGTTTTAGTTTCATAAAAAACTCCTTTAACTAATACATTAAGATTGAAAGTAGTATCATACGATTTTCCGTTTTTGTCAAGATAGGAAAAAAATAATTAGCAGATAGCAGATAGCAATGAAGAAAGAGGAAAGAAGCGCGTAGTGTCAGAGACGCGATGCGGAGCGCAGGGGCGCGAGGGCGGGGGCAGAAAAGAGCAGATAGCAAAGGAAAGACGGGCGGGCGAGGGCTGGACACGAGGGCTAGACGCTGGTGTCTGGCACCATTTTCAGAGAGCAGTTAGCAATTAGCAATGAGCAAAGGAAAGACGAGACGTGCGGCGGTGCCAGAGGCGCGGGGGCGGGGTAGGGGCGCGGGTGTCTGGCACTTTCGCAGGTGTCTAGCACCACAACGCCCCCACACAAAGCCGCCCCACAACGCCCCGCGCACAAAGCTCGCGCGAAGCCGCTGGTGTCAGACACCACAACGCCCGCACACAAAGCCGTCATGTCTGACACCACAACGCCTTTTTTCAGAGAGCAGTTAGCAGGTAGCAGGTAGCAAAGGAAAGACGGGCGGGCGGGGGCAGGACACGGGGGCTGGGCGCTGGTGTCTGGCACCTTCGCAGTTAGCAGTTAGCAGGTAGCAGTTAGCAGGTAGCAGTTAGCAGGTAGCAAAGGAAAGACGGGTGGGCGGAGTCAGGGCACGAGGGCTAGGCGCTGGTGTCTGTCACTTCGCCGGTGGCTGACACCACAACGCCGCGCGAAGCCGCCCCGCAACGCCCCGCGAAGTCATCGGTGTCTGACGCCTTCATAACGCCGCGCACAAAGCCGCCGGTGGCTGACACCGCAATGCCCCCACGCACAAAGCCGCCCTACAACGCCCTGTGCGAAGCCACTGGTGGCTGACACCGCAACGTCCGCACATAAAGCCGCCCCACAACGCCCCGCGCGAAGCCGCAGGTATCTGGCACCTTCATACAACGCCCCGTGTGAAGTCGTCTAACACCCGAAGGGTGTCAGAGGCGTGCGGACAACGGACAGGCTCCGCTTGCGTGCAAGCGTAGCCGTCAGGTCGGGGACAGCGGGTCCGCCTTTCTTATAACGCCCCGTGTGAAGTATTTAAACACCCGAAGGGTGGTTGGCTTTTTCCATTATCGTCTTTTCGTCCACCACGCAAGACAGCAACTCTGCAATTTCACCCGCGATTTTCTGCCCATATACGCCGTTTTTGAGTGCGCTTAAGAGAATTTCAACAGCTTTCTTCCCGTAGATACCTTTTGTGGAACGATCAAGGCTAAAAATACGGGCTTCTTGTCTGAATTGCTTATCCGCGATCTTTGCATCTATCCACACCGGTAGCGATGAAAAGACCTGATGATTTTCACCAATAGTGAAGAGGCGTTTGGGGTAAAAATTCAGTTTCCGCTTAAACCATTCCGCATATACGGCGAAGCTGTTGTTTGCGGCGCCGACAAATGCGGACGAATAGAGTGGTTTCAGGCGGGTTGCGGCGTGGACATGGAAGTCGAGCGCGTAAGGGCGCGCGTGTACAAGAATATCGCGGTTTGCCAGATCCATGCCTGTGATGAACACACTTGTCGGCGTGAGGGCAAACGCCAAATCCAATGCTTGAGCGGTAACGGTTCCTCGTTGGGGCATACCGAAGAAAGGGAAACCGAGGGTTTTTAAGACTGTGTTTTGCCAGAGAGAGCCGTCGGTTATGAGTAACATGGGTAAATCCGCGATTTGCACGGGAAGAGCGGCATTCATCGTTGCCGCGACCGGGACTTCTACACCGGTCGTCTGTCGGTAGAGTCTGACAAGCTCGAACAGATGAAATACAGCCCAGTTTCCACCGTCCGATGCTACAACCATGTCGGGTAAGACATCGTTCTTGAGTAGCGTGGCGCACGCCGCGGAAACGGCAAGGACAAATGCGCCTTTCTTTTGGAGAGCTTTTATGGCTTGCATAGAATCTTCCAGACAGGGGCCGGCGCCCACCACTATGATAGGCTTATCGAATCTTTCAAAAATGATGAATTTTTTGATGGAGTCTACGTTTTTAAAAAAATTTGAAAACCACCTTTCACTGAAATAGTCCGTAGTATATTTGTTAGCATTCGCTCTTTTAATGAAAGCCGTAGTTTCGCTGAGTAGGTGAAGGTATTTCTCACCAAAAAGCCGTTGCGAAGGTTTCCATTCGATGATTTCTATGGACGAGGCGTAGACATCTGGGATTTCTCTTTCCAGAATAGCTTGAACGTCTGCATCCTCGACATGAAGACAGACTATCTTAGCACAGGGGAATTTTTTCTGAAGCGGAGAGATTATATACCCCATGCCCGGTTCAATCAGAATGAAAAAATCGACACCCTCTCGCAAAGAGAGGGTGTCGATGTAACGTTCAGCTTCTGCTATTGGATTGTACCGAGAATGGAGAATCGATCTACACGATTCCGAGTTCGGCAAAGAGTCTTTTGTAGGTGTCAAAATATTTTGAAGAAGCGAATTCTTCTATTTTTTCTTCGGGCAAGGATTCCAAAAGCTGATCCATGTAGGATAAAACGGTTTTGAGTTCGTCCTTAATATTTGACGGAATCTCTACAGGGGCTTCAATCGGCGATGTCTTCGCAGTATCTTCGAGTTCCGGTATCAACTCAGCTGGAGGCGTTTCTTCAACCGATGGAACAGGTTTCTCATACACAACGGACTCAACCGCTGGTTCGGGAATCTCCAGAGTCGGCTCTTCTTCTGGGAGTGGAATTTCCGCTTCTGGCTCTTCGGTTAGTTCCTCTTCCGCTTGGGGTTCTTCAACCGCTTCGTCACCTATATCTAAGATAGAATCGTCAAAAGAAATACCTTCAAGCACTGGTTCTTGAACAGGGTTTTCAACTATTTGGAGATCAGGTTCGTCAATAACCGTATCAGAAAGGTCGAAGTTAATAGCCTCTTCATCTTGCGGAATCTCCTCTGTTTTCAACAGATTCGTGTCTTCAGGCTCCGGGGGAGTGGGGATCACAACACCTTCTGCTCGAAGTCTCTGTAGTTCTTCCGAATCTTTCTCCGCGTCAATGACCTGCCCTTCTTCAACCTCAGTGCTTACTTCCTGTTCAAGGATTTCTTCATCCGCAAGTGTTTCAAAGTCGTCAGTGAGCCCAGCGCCGGACTCTTCGGTAAAGTCAGCGGACATGAGGATGCCGTCTAACTCGTCGCCAGTCAAGGCTATCTTTTCATCGTCGCTATCATCAAAGAAACCGCCACCCCCGAGGACAGGCGCGGACTCTTCTTCGACGAGGACGGTCTCAGATTGTACCTCTTTATCCCGGTGTTCGAGGAAGTTTTGCTTCAAAGAAGACAATTCTTTACGAATAGAGGATAATTCTTCGGCTATACGCAGGAGCAATTCCGTAGAAAGATTCGGAGTGATCTCTGTTTTTGGTGATTCGGGTGCTTCTTTCGTCAAAGATTCCGTTTCAACCGCGGGGATCACCGCCTGCTCTACAGCTATTTCCGCTTCAGTCGGGACTTCTTCCTCTTGCTCAACGAGGGTCGCTACCTCAGGCGCAGGTTCTTTCTCCATCTCAATATCAAGAGGTATTCCCGCTTCGGCCAAAGCCGCGTCCACATCAAACAACGTCGCGTCAATAGAGTCATCTTCAGAGCCTACTTTATCAGGCGTTTCCGCAACCACAACCGTTTCTTTCACGAGCGCAGGCATTTCAACAAGAGTCGATTTATCAAGTTTTTCCTTTTCTTCTTGCGTAACAGGAATTTCTTCTTCATCGTCATCGTCAAATGGAGAATCATCAAGGAGATTTTCCATAAAGATTTCCGTTGTATTGCCGCTAGACTCGACAGATATTTCTTTTTCTGTTGAAGCAACAAACTGTTCGGGTTTCTCCGCAGAAGCATCTGCACCAATAGGCAAAATTTCTTTTGCATCCGAAACGCTGGTTTCTTCAATCTTCCCCAACTCTTCCGGCGATTCATCCAAAAGAATTTCGTCACCCGTAAAATCATCATCCTCGGCAAGGAGATCTTCTACATTGAGTTCTTCTTGGGGTTCCTCTTCTTCATCAGGCAAATCCAGCGTATCAAAGGACATTTCCAAATCATCGCCCATCTCGTCAAGCGGTTGCGCTTCAAGCGAACCCAACTCGGCTTCCAAATCCGGCAAGTTATCGCCGGCAAATTTATCCGAACTTACATCCGTGGATTCACTCGTCACCCACACGCCATATTCATCAAGTTCACTTGATGAACCATCGTCATATATTGAAGATTTTTTCTCGTCAGCCATGAATCGCTCCCTGTTTGTTTCTTTAGTACAGTTTATCCAGCTCTCAAAACCACAAGTTCTGAGCCAAATGTTTGTTAATTATAAAACATTTATTAAATTTAGGCTAGTCCTTTTTTCCAAATACTTGCAAAAAAAAAGCATATATGTTATCCTTTCTCTCAAAGAAATGGCTATGAATAAAATAAAAAAAGCTCCAGTTTATCTCAAATTGCTCGGCGCGGTCTGGGTAGGAGTGTGTATATATACATTGCTTTCTCTTCTAATAGGCGACCATGGAAAGATAGCCTATGACAAGCTCGACGGAGAATATCTGCGGCTCATGGATAATTTTACAACTATACAGTCCATAAATAGAGAATTGGACAATATGGGCAGTCGGCTCGGCGCAAAAGAAGATGGAGTGCCTTACGATATACCGGCGGATCCGGAAACTATTAGAGTAAAAGCTTGGGAAATCGGGTACGGGCAAAGCGGCGATCATCTTATTCGTACTGTTGATAAAGCGACGACCGACAATGTCGCGCCAGAAGCGGGTGAAGTCGCAACCGCATTCTACCCCAAAGGCGTCTCGGACTATCTTATGAAGGCTACGGCATATTTCTTTGGCATTGTCGTGCTGATAGCCTTCTGCTTTCAGGACATTTTGGACTTTATCGAAGATCCTCCACACCGACAAAAACGAGCGAGGATTTCATAATAGAAAAGCGGTTCAGACGACATGATAAACCATAAGCATATTGGAAATAAGGGATCAGATTCCTTATTCGTAAGTAAAGAGTGTACGCATTTCAAAAAGTGTTATATCCTAATGCCTATTCTCTCCCTTTAAGACTTCAGTAGTTTGTTATTTTAGTGGACCTTACTAATCCATCGTCGCCGCCTTCTTCCTTACTTTGGAGAAATTAGAGAATAAAAATATGAATAAACTTGAATTATTGGCGCCAGCCGGGTCACCGGAAGCGCTTGACGCCGCAGTGGGTGCAGGTGCAGACGCTGTCTACTTCGGGCTAAAAGATTTTAACGCACGCTCCCGTAGCGTCAATTTCGCCTATTCTCAAGCTGAAGCGGCTGTTAAGAGCCTACGTCGTCTTGGGAAGAAATCCTACATAACAGTAAATACAGTCTTTGAACAGCGGGAGTCGGATCGGATTTTTCAAATGTTGAATTATCTGTCCCACATCAGACCAGACGGTGTCATCGTGCAGGATTTCGGTATTGTGGAAATGGTAAAGAATTTTTTCCCACAATTTCCGAAGCTCCATGCGTCGACGCAGATGAATATAGCGAGCGCTCGCGGTGCAAACATTCTCTCAAAGAATGGCGTTTCACGGGTCGTATTGGCGCGAGAGCTGACGCTCCGTGAAATACGGGACATCCGCGACAGCGCAAACGTAGAACTTGAGGTATTTGTTCATGGCGCGCTCTGCGTCAGCGAGTCAGGCTTATGTCTGTTTTCCAGCTACCTCGGCGGCAAGTCCGCGAACCGAGGCTTGTGCACTCAGGCGTGTAGGCGCTTCTACAAAACAGACGACGAGGCTGGTTATTTTTTTAGTCCAGCCGACCTTCAACTTCTTGAAAAACTGCCGGAACTAGCGGATGCAGGCGTGAACAGCCTCAAAATTGAAGGTCGCATGAAGAGTGCGGACTACGTGGGAACTGTGGTACACGCCTATCGCACTATGCTCGATTCAGGACGTATTGAGGAAAGCAAAAACATCCTCAAGAACGACTTCGCTCGTGCCAAAACGTCCTTCTATTTCTCTG
>JAISCD010000099.1 GCA_031265825.1 Treponema sp.
AAGTCTTACCGCCTCCGCAACATCGTTGCACAGTTCTTTCGCAAGCCACCAGGGTATATTATACCTTGCATAGTCTTTGTAATTGCTTTCATCAATAAAAATATCATAAAACATACCGATTTTCCCTAGCGGTGTGCTACCTATTTCTATGCACCCTCCACGAGCTATAACCGGCAAGCCGGCCGTATAAATCTTTCGCGCCTGATTTTGTGGATAGATTGCCATTTCATCAAAGACAATATCACCGCCGCGCCCCCGTGGCGGCCTGCAAGCAATAGATATAAGTCGCGAGGTAGTCTTTTCACCTTTGTCGTAAAACTCCATCATGGTTTTTGTTTCTGATACTAGCGGCTTCCTATGCTTTACAGGGATTGAATTGTAAAACTCCTGCACATACCTTATTTTTTCTTTTGCGTCATCTTCGTTGTATGATACAAATTGTCGTGTATAATTATATCGGTTCTGATCCATAGCCTTAACCAGTCCCTTTAATCCTGTTGCGAAACTAAAACCAGTTCGCCGTGATTTTAGAATGATAGAATATTTAGATACGTCTTTTAGAAAAGTCTCCTGCCAGAAGTCAAGGTCTATCGGCTCTTGATGCACTTTGATAAAGGCATCCGCATAATTTAAGCGCTCTTCAGAAGTCATTAGGCTAGGTTTTTGCGCTATACTTGTCATTTTTCTAGCCCACTCTTTTCTCTATTAAGCTTTATTAAGCTATTGTCTATTGACGCACAATTAGCGTTGCTTGTCATTTTCCCCTTATAACTCCTCTATAACCCGCCCTTCTTTATGCACAAAATCTGCGGCTTCCGCTATTTCATTTTTCTTTTTTCTTGCCATTACCTTTACCGCCAGTTGCCCTTTTATGATTTCCGCCGTTGCCTCAAAGTCGTAGGCGTTTTCGTCTACCGGTCCATTTACCTTTTGGTATAGGGCTATTAAATCGTTCATTGCCTTTTCTCTATTAGCAAAAATGACAACTCTCATTGCTTGAGTCCCTTGGTATTCAATTCCGTCTATTGCTTGACGTTGCTCCGGCGTTAATGTTAATATGTCCTTAAAATCTTCGCTCTCTAGGGTTACTTCGTGTTCATTATTTCCCTTGCCCACTAGTACAGTCCGCTTCTTTTTCTCTACATAATCAGCAATATCAAAATGGACACGACGTTTTTTCATTTCAATGATTTTATGATATTCCTCTTCCAAATCAGCCTTTACCTTCGTGTCCATAATTTTCTTGACTGCGTTTGCCACTGTCCCTTTGGTACGTACTTGACAGCCTTGCACAACTGCCGTCTTTTGGGAGTAGCCGGCTTTTACCGCCGATTTTGTTTGATTTTGAAATGCGTCCGATCCTGGATAGGTATACCAAAATACAAAGCGTTTCTCTCGCTCTGTTAGTTTAACATCCCCTATAGGTAGTGTATCGAGGTCAAGGATTGACCCATCAGGAAGAGTATTTTCCTGAACTTTCTTTTTCTTGCTCTCCGGCTCCGTCACCGTTTCCTTCTTTTTTCCCGGCATTATTCTTCTTCCTTCGATTTTTCACAAACAGAACCATTCATATATACCTCCTAGACATCGGTAATGGCGATAGGCTTCGTACATCCACAACTTCCCGGTGGGCATATATGCTCTTTGAAACCAGTTACAAGCCGCCCTGACTCTGTGATAAGGGTAATGGGGTTATCGTCCACAAAGTAGACATTCTCGCCCTTGATAGAGTTTATATATCGTATAGGTTGGTTACATTTAGAGCATACTATCATTATGGATCCACCTCCTTCTTTAATGGAATTACAAGGCGTTTTTTTTTTAGCCTCCTCTTTATAACCTATTGCAAAGATACTTAAATCCTGTTCTTTGAGGATAATGCCATCTTGGACGGACTTTACTAGCCCATTCTCAAAATGTAACGTTATAGAGCCATAAGCGCCGCTCTCTGCTAAATGGTCTAAATACCCATGTACCCCTGAAGATGCCTTTGCCACTCTACCCTCCGCCTTCCGGCTGTCCACGCTGCTCCGAATGTTCGGAACAGCTACTCACAGATTATAGTGATTCCTGATTTTCTGTGCAAGCGGGAATCTCCTGATCAGGTTTCCGCTTTACTAGAGGATTAGCAGACTTTGCTTATGTTACCATCTGACTGAATGCCTTTTCGGAGGCTCATAGATTTTTCACCGCCTCTGATTGCCTTAAATGCCTTCTTGCGGTTTGCAAAAAGAATATCTATTGCAAAGCGAAACCGAGTCTTCAAAGGGAGCGTCTTCATCATTGAAACGCTACTATTCAAGACCACATCCCAATTATTACGCATATAGTCCAAAATGACTTTTTCTTTTTGCTTGTTGACTACACGCCTCGATAGTTTACATATCTGTGCATAACCCATTTCCCATTTACTCCTTATCTAAAATCTCTCTATACCGTTCACGTCTACTTACTGTAATAATCATTACATTTATAAAAGTGTTTCTAACATCTAGACTTTTCATAAGACCACACAAATAAACACCTGTCAAGTGGATTTGATAAATCCGTATCATAAAAATGTAACATACTTATAGTCTTTAGGCTTTTCGTGTCATATAGTAACTCAACCATACTTCTTGCCATGCAGATATGGTCGGGTTTCATTGTATGCCATTTTAGCGGCTACATGAAATTCAAGGTCAATTCCATAAACGCCAGCAGTATCAAAAATGCGTATTAAAGCATCAGCTAATTCTTCTTGTACCGTACCTCTTATATTTTGTTCATATTGACAAGGCGTAATGCCGTAAAGTTTTTTATCTTCTTTAA
The DNA here is from genome assembly GCA_031265825.1 of Treponema sp. Classification (GTDB taxonomy): domain Bacteria; phylum Spirochaetota; class Spirochaetia; order Treponematales; family Breznakiellaceae; genus JAIRKH01. The sequence continues at coordinate 2,812 of JAISCD010000099.1, forward strand.
GTCTATTTTCTTCTTTTTCAGATAACCATCCATCTTTCCCTTTTCTATCGGCTTCTAACGCTTCGCCTAATTCAGAAACAATAAGCATAAGCCGTTCACCAAAATTAACAGGTTCTTGATGAAACCCTTGTTTTTCTGCATATTCAAAAGCCATATCCCGCAATTCATTAAGGGATTTCTTCATCGGTAATATTCTCCGTTTCCATGTTTTTGTTAAGGTTATTAAAATCCTTATTAAATATGTCCGATATTAAGCTTGCAGAGGCATAGCAGAATATCAAACCCCACCCTAAACAGCATCAACGCCATTTCTAGCGTTATAATAACTCCGGTTCCCATAAGTACGGCACCGTATACTGGACCTAAAACCCAGAGGCATTGCATAAACCTATACATTTTTACCCTCCCGTATCTTATACCGGTAATCTTCCCCTGTAAACTCCATAATCAAACCATCTTCAGTAATGCGACTAAAAGTATCTTTACCCATAAATTTTTGAATGCAATCAGGGCATCCGCTTTCCCCTCGCGGACAATCCTCTTCCAAGTGCTTGTTTGATATAAGCACAAGAGGCTTGTAATTTTCATGCCGTTTGTCAATAACATAAGAGAGCCAATTCAACTCAAAATCAGTAGGCTTTGTGCGTCCAATTTCGTCGATTACAAGCATATCAGTTTCACAAAGGTTTTTGATTATTTCCCATTTATGGATTTCGCCGGAGAATGTCCGGTCAAACAGCAATTCAATTTCCATAATCTTATGAATAACACCCCCTGTCATTTTAAGAATTGATGCAGCCATGTGGTTTTTTCCGGTACCGCTATTTCCCAACATTACTAGTTTTCGCCCTTGTGGGTCTTTGGCAAATTCCATGCAGACGCTTAAATGGTGTTGTAATTCAGGCGTATAAGCGTTAAAGGTTTCAAAGGATTCGTTCCAGAAACGCCTTCCAATATTCAAATCTGTTAGCCAGTGGGTGCGTCGCTTTTCATTTTCCTCCTCGGTTCTTTTTCGTTCCTCCGCCAGCCGCCTAGCCTCATCTTCCTCCAAACATTTCGGGCATGGACACCCAATAACGCTATTTATAAACCCAAACTTAAATGGCTTGCCAATATACTTGCCGTGTTTTTTGCAGGTGTATTCTTGTTCCGGCAATTCTTCATAGCCGGCAATGTCGCCGATTTTCTTTGCTTCTACCATGAGCTTAACAACCCCTTCAAAGATTTTTTCTCACGCAGGGAAGGCGGAGACAAGCTCCCGGACATTCCTTTTTGTGAAGTATTGATTAACCTATTCAAGACGTTTGCCGATAGCATAACCGTCAATGAATAACCGCCTTGCATAATAAAATCATCATTCAAGCCTTTGTTCACCGCTTGGATTATTTCATCGGGCTTTAATTTTTCAAAATGCTTTTTAAGCAACGCCATTGTTTGCGTCCAGTTTATAATCGGGTTTTCAGTTTTAACTTTACCCTGTGAATAAAGAATGTCCCAGTTGTGAATATAGACTTTTCCCACCCGCTCATAATCATTTTCAGGCTCCCTTTCACGCAAAGGCGGCTTTTTCGGCTTCTTTACTTGTTTTTCAGGTTTTGGAGAAGATAAAGGAATTTCAACTGCCGGCGGCGTAGTCTCCGCAGATTCCGACTCCGAAAAGATATGTTTTAATTTATTATCTAAATCTATATCAGAGTCAAGATCAGAGTCAAGATCAGAGTCAGAGTCGTGGCGTTTTTGAACGGTATTTTTAGGGGGAGCCCCCTCATTTTGACTGCCATTTTCAGGGGGAGCCCCTCTTTCTTCTTTAAGGCTCATAGTTAAGCCTCCACTTTCTAGTGAGACAGAATCGCTCTCTTCCTGCACAGCGCTTTCGACAGGTGGCGCTTGTGAAACCGCCGCTCTTGCATCCTGCGGCTCTAGAGAAACTACTGCTTCTTGCGGTTTAGGTACACGTGGCTTGCCGGCGCCTATATACGGCGTCACATCAAAGTCATAATGTCTACGATCTCTGACAAACTCCTTTATCTCATCCGGTAAAGCCTTAAAGATTTTTAGCACGCCTAGAAATATATCATTCCGTTCCGTTATTTTTTGGTGTTTTAACCACTTCGGAATTATGATATATTCCTTGTAATAAAACGCCTTCCCTGCCTCCTCAAAGGTCTTGAGAAGGGCTAAGACCTCCTCGCGGGTCACGTTAAATTCTGCCCGCATATCCCGTATCGTGCAGGGATAAATTCCAGCGGTGCTAGTATGCTGGTTCGTCAGCAAATAAAAGTAAAATAACTTTTCTCTCTCTGTCAGACTATCGAACCAATCGTCACTCCAAATAGACGTCGATATGTACCGCTGTTTCGTTAAACTATTCATCTCGTTCCTCCGTAAACTCCTTTTGATTAACCTCATGGTTATGCAACCGAACCGCATTCTTCAAATGGCTTATGCTATAACTCAACCCGTCCATCACATTCAATAACTCCCCAGCAGTCTCCGTATACAGTGGCACATTCTCTAAATCAGCCTCCCGCAACAGAAACGCCTTCTCTAGGTTTATTTCCAAAGCCCATTGCAAAGCCTCCGCATTCGCCCAACTCATCTTTCTTATCATTCGTCAAACTCCTTCTTTATCACCCGATCCAACCGCTCCAAATTCCACTTCAAACCTAACACTGTCATCCGCAACTCCTCCGCATATAATATCATAACGTCCCCCATCTCATCATGCGTTGCATACGCCTCCAACAAATATGCCCGACACGTATCCAACCCTTCCAACGCCCGATACAACAACCTACTAGCCCGCGTGTCCATATGACTCCGCCCTCCGTTAAACGCCTTCATGTTCCGAAACCGCAAGTCCGCCACCTGATCGTATACTCCTTCCAACCCGTCCCGCATGCCAGCTAGGTCTTCCCATTCAATACTACTCGTCTTCATTCCTAGCCCTCCTACCCGCGCGTTCTCTGTTTTCGCTCTTCCTGCTCTTGCCGCGCCAACCATCCTAGTTCTTGCACTCGCACACGTGCGCTCGCCACCGCTGCCTTCAGCCGCTCATACTCGTTCCATGCTACCTCATACTCAGCCCACACGTCTGGCGTCCCACTCTTCGTGTCCCAAACAGACCTCTCTTCAGCAAGCGCCCCCAAAAGTGAATCAACCACAGAATAAGGTATCAAGCCATCATCAACAGCCTTGAAAAAATCCCTGACAGATATAGCAGGATTCACATAAAGCGCAACATTCACCCCGCGCTGCTTAGCACTCATACCCCCTCCTTCTCTAGCCGCGCCGCTTCCGAAAGCACATTCATGCACGCCTCGCAATATTCTAAACTGCGTAACAAACACGCAGTCGCAGGACTGTCCTGCCGCGCCCGCCCGTTGTTAAACCGTATCATGTGAGCGTCCCGTAACTCCAGCAATTTGTTATAGATACACCTCAATTCTCCCGCTATCTCTTTCACATCCTCCCATTCAATACTACCCGGCTTCATTCCTCGTCCCCTTCTATACCCCATCGGTAGTCATGCACCGCCTGCAACACGTGCCTGCAATCACCTAGATTGTCCACCGCCACAGCCAACTTCTCCGCCTCCGCCCATGCACCGTTATCCTTGCGCTTCCCCTTGAACTCTAGCTCCCGCATATCAAACCCCCTATTACTCTCCATTCAAAAAATTTATACACTCTTTTACGCACAGCAGACTGCTACGCGTAAAACGCCTCACGTCCATCAACTTCTGCCAGACACCCACATACTTTGAATTCCTCTCTATGTCCCTAAGCAGACACTCAAGCTTATCGTAGAGACGCTTCAGATCGTCTTCTAGCGCTTTCATATTCGGCGCTTCTTCCATTCCTTACTCCTTTCCCGCAAATTCCTGCAACAGCTCTGCTATCGCAGTGAACGCTTCTAATACCGCGTCCGCTATAAGCTCTTGCGTTTCCGTCATCACTTCCGCACCCCGCAACTTGTGCAGCCTCTCGTACATTTACACAATGTTATTCCTCATCGCATCCACATCACTTAGCAACATACGCCGTCCTTTCTCCTCCGCGGGACAGTCCGCGTCCATCATGATCCTATCCGTCACGTCCGTGCATTGCGGCTCATAAGCCAGCAACACCGCGGCTCGCAGTTCCTCGGGCACATAGATAAGCGCCCCAATGTTTTGTTGCACTGCCGCTTCGCACACTGCCAGCGTCCGTTGTTCTGCTGGTACAAACTCTAACATTTTGCCATCTTGCTGAACCGCCGCCATGCAGAGTGTTCCACCTCGCAACTCTTTAGGGACAAGGACAATCGCCCAGACGTACTGTTGCACCGCCGCTGTGCAGAGCGCCTCCGTCCGTTGTTTGTCTGGCACATATAGCAATGCCGCGCCATTCTGCTTCACTGCCTCCAAACATATTTCATACGTCCGCTGTTTTTCGGGCACACCGAACAGCGCCAAGCCGTCCTCTCGTACCATCGCGTGGTACTCGGTCTCTGTCTTCATACTTGCTCCTTCTTACCAAAATCATAAGCTGTATAACACAGTCTGATAAAATCAGACAGGTCGTCTTTCTTAAAATCCAATATACAATCAACTTGCGCGTCTCTCATGTAACTTATTTCGTAATCGTCCGCACGCTTATGAAGGGTAAACTTCCCATATTTGATGTCATCCATTTCAAGAGATTTCTTTATAGCATCTCTTATATTCGTGATTAGTAATTCTCTAATGACCGTCTGCCGTATTAGGGGAGGTATTTTGTTAAATACCGAGACATTCAGCATTGTAGCGACACACACCGCCACCGTCCGTTTTCCCCAAGGTACTGCAATAAGTATATCGCCGTCTTGCTGTACCGCCGCTATGTACATCGCCTCTGTCCGTTGGTTGTAGGGTATGTCGAAAAGCGTCCAACCGTTCTCTTTTATCACCTCTAGGTATTCTTGTTCAGTCTTCATGTGTCCACCTCGCTCATCTCTGGCAAAGTACTCCAGCGGTCATCCTTCCTCTTGCTTGGGCTATATTCTTCAAAGTGCGATACACTTCTAAAAATACGCCGGTTGTTGCACCAGCGCTGTAAATTACGATATTCACGCGCCACCGTCTCCTTCTTGTATATCATCACATAAGGATTCGCCCCGATGTCCCGTATCCTGTAGATGCGGTGCAGGTCTTCCGCGAAACTCGTATTATAGTTTACCAACACGTAGACGCATATCCGCTCATAGGGCGCACCGGTCGCGCGGATATACGCCCCTAACCGCTCGCATATTACCCCTTCCTCCGCAGGCTCGTCCCAGGCGAAGTGCACAACCCGCGTCCGCACTCTGCTTAACGCCGCAAGCTTCTCATCCGTCAACAGACGCAAATCCAACCCTTGCGTGAAGTCTACTTCCGCTCCTGTGGCGGCGAGTTCGCTCAGTAAATCGACACAATTTGCCGCAGCCGTGATGTTCGGGTCTAGCAGTTTGATGTGGGGCTGTCCGCGCCAGAACTGCTCAAGCTTGTATAGCTGCCGCGCCTGCGTTCCCTCTTTCTCTCCGACGATACAGAACCCACACTGCCGCGGACAGCCGCGTGTCAGATACCCGTATGCCGTATCCGTTATCCCATAGAGCGTATAGTCTGGATAGAGGGCGTCGACCGCGGCGGGTAACTGTTTACCGAC
>JAISCD010000044.1 GCA_031265825.1 Treponema sp.
GGTTATTGAGTCGAAAACGCCTTTGTTCTTCAAGAAAGTCCAGTCGGTATTAAGGCGCGGGTTGAATGCGGGCTTGGTTTGCAGGGTAAAATCATCGCCAAAGAGCGCCAAGTGATCGACGCGCAAACCAAGCTCTACCCCCAAGTTATTAGTGGGGCTTGCCCATTCAAGCAGAGTATAAGCCGAAGATGTAAGCGTCTGATTCACGAGGGAATTGCTGTAATCCGCAGGAAAAATGATGCGCCATCCAGACCATTCAGGTGTTTCTTCCAACGGATGCTTACCCTCGAATACGCCTTGGTCGTTTTCCTCAATCGTTTCCTTCATATAAAGACCTTGGACGCCCGCTGAAAACAAGAAGCCTCTACCCAATTCCCAATCGTAGTCCGTCCGCGCCTGCCAATTTTCAGTAGTGTCAGTCATATTGGCGAACATCGTTTGGTTGAACGTGTAAGAATCCGCAGTAACGCCGTATTTTTGCTTAAAGTCATCCGAAAACGGCACGGTAAGAGCGTATTCAATATAGCCGTCAAGGTTTGTCTGTAAGAATCCGCCACCAAGCGTTACCTTCGCTACCATAGACGGCTTGGGCGTCCACGTCAAGCCTGTTATTAGAAAACCCTGCAAGTTACCCCAATCAAAGTTGAAGTCTGTACGGTTCGGTAAGCCGTCTTCCGTTACGCCGTCGTTCTTGTAAAACGCGCCCGCGCCATCCCCACCGATGAAACCATTCACCGTCCCCCCGAAATTCAGGGTGAATTGGTAATCAGCCGAGAAGGAGGCGCTTCGGATATAAGGGGCGGTTTTTATGTAGTTTACCTCGTCAACGAAGAGTTTTGCGATTTCTACAAACGGATCCCAATAGGTTACCTTGCCCATGAGCATGATCCCGCCTTTTCCCGCAAGCGGGTAGGACACGTTGAGATTTGCCGCACTTGAGGAGAGTCCGAGTTCCAATTCCACATCCGAAGAGTCAGGCTTACGAGAAACGATTTCGAGCAAACCTGAGATGGTGTGTCCATAGCGGGCGGAGAACACGCCGTGGGACAATTCAGCGCTCTGCACCATGCGCGGGTCAAAGATAGACGCGCCGCCACCCCAATAGTAGGGGTTGGAAATGTAGAAACCATCGAAGACCGCTATGAGGTCGCCGGGGTCGCCACCACGGATAGACGGACGGGCGTTGAACATACCGGTGTAACCCACGCCGGGGAGGAGCTTGATCGAGGTCATCACATCTTCAATGACGCCGATTTCCGCTGTTCTGGCGAGGTCTTTGCCGGAAACGCTCACGCTTCTGCCTGTCTTGGTTTCGACTACGCCGGGTTGGTTAGCTTCCACGATGATTTCCTCATTCTCAAGGGCGTCTCCGCCCAAACGTAGTCTTACGGTAAACGTGGACTCGCCGTTCACAGGAACGATGATTCGAGCGTTCTCGTAGCCGGGGTAAGCGACTTGAACCGTTGTCTGTACACGGTCTGCCACGGTAATACGCGCCCTACCGTCCGCGTCCGTCTCGTATTCCACGGCTTCGGCTTTGATGATCGCGCCTTCAAGGGGCATATCCAAGTCAATGTCGTTGACGACTATGGTGATTTCACGGGCAAACAGGGACAAGCTAAAGAGAAGGATTATGGATAAAGAGAGGGCGGCTTTTTTCATTTCGGTTTATTGCTTCGCCTTAATATAGATTTGTCGTCCCGATCCGTTTTCTGGTTGTCTTTCTTCTATCTCAAACTGGGGGATGGCGCGGATAAGGTCTCCAAGTTTCTTGTAGCCGTAGTTGCGCGGGTCGAATTCGCTGGAACGGTTGTTAATTTTCTGTCCCACACTTCCGAGGTAGGCCCAACCTGTTTCGTCGGCTATGTCGTCAACCGTGTCGCTCAGTAGGTGCATAAGCTTGGTATCAATGGTGAGGTCTTTGCGGATTCTGATGATCGGCTTATCCTCATCCGCTTCTTGTTGGGGACCGAGTATTTCTGTAAAGATGAATTTATCGCACACCGCGACAAACGAGCGCGGCGTCTTTTTCTCGCCGAAGCCATAGACGATTTTGCCGCTCTCACGAAGTCGCGCCGCGAGTCGTGTGAAGTCTGAATCGCTTGATACGATGCAGAATCCGTCCAGCTTCTCGCTGTAGAGCAAGTCCATAGCGTCTATTATCATGGCGCTGTCCGTAGAATTCTTGCCCTTTGTATATGAAAACTGTTGAATGGGCTGAATCGCGTATTCGAGCAGTTTGTCTTTCCATGAACGGAGCTGCGTGCTCGTCCAATCGCCGTAAATCCGCTTTATGCTGGCGACCCCGTATTTGGCTACTTCGTCTAAAAGTCCGTCTATGTTCACCGATTGCGCGTTATCCGCGTCAATCAAAACGGCAAGTTTAGCTTGTTCTTTCATCAAAGCCTGTTGGCTTGAAAATGGCAGTAAAGGAATTATTTTACCCTCCTAAAAAATAAGTTGTTGTATATTATCATACCTTCATTCATGGGAAAAATCAACAGGCAAAGTCTGTCTAACATCTCCTTATATAAAGGGTGTCAGACACCAACGACAGAAGTATGTGTCGGCGTCTGACACCACGCAATTTCCATCCAAGAGGAAAGCCTTCTAAATCCTTTCCACACTTTTTCAGCCATTCGGAAAACCTTCCGCGCGGCTCGGAAAACTGTGCGCGTGGCTCGCAATGTTATGTGAACGACTCGGAAAGTTGTGTATGGCACTCGCAAAGTTGTACGAGGGAATTCGGAAAGCTTTGTGAGTCACTCGGAAAGTCTTGCGCGGCGCTCGCAATGTTATGTGTGGCACTCACAAAGTTGTGCGAGTCATTCGCAAAGCTGTGCGAGTGGCTCGAAAGTTCTTAAAAGAACGTGGGACGTTGGTGCCAGACACCCAGAAAATTATCTAACAAATTCATAAAAACCGGAGGATGAAACCAAAGCAAATTCCAGGACGAGCCCATAGTATAGGTATGAGAGGCTTACGAAGACTCCAATACGGAGCAACCTACCATGTTACGTCGAAAATTGACCATGATGACATGATCCTCCTTGATCCCCGATTCAAGAAGCTCTTACTTTCTTTCATCAAAAAGGCGAAACTGAAGTTCAATTTCCAGCTATTGGACTTCTGTATCATGGGGAATCATGTCCATTTATCGATAAAGCCGGGCAAAGACGGTAACTTATCGCAAATAATGCAGTGGATAAAGTGTAATTTTGCCAAGGCGTGGAATAAGGCGAATGGACGGAAGGGTCACGTGTGGGGAGAACGGTTCTATTCCCGGATAATCAGCGGGATAACGGACTTCTTGCGAGTGCGGGAGTACATCGCGGAGAATCCCGTGAAGGCTGGGCTCGTAGAACGAGCCGCGGAGTGGGTGTTCGGGAGTTTATATCACCGTCTACACCGACTCACTAGTTTAGTAGACGACGTGGCGTCAGACGATCTGGTGTCAGACACCTTTGAATCCGCCTGTTAGTTCGGTGTTTTGAGCACTTTCCCTATAGAAAGCGTGTCGTTCAGCCCCATATTGTTGGCGTTAGCCAGAGCTTCAACAGAGACGCGGTATTTAGCGGCGATAGACCAGAGCGTTTCGCCCTTCTTGACCACATATTCAGCGTTGAACTGCGTATCCAGCGTGGTTTTTTCGTTATTAGTAGGTATAACCGTGCCCTTCAGCGCGGGAATAAGGATACGCTGTCCGAGCTTAAGACTTCTCGGCTTAACACCCGGATTCGCCTGCTCTATCAACTCCACAGACGCCCCGTAACGCCGCGCCAAAGCGGATAGCGTGTCCCCTGATTCTATCACATGAATATAATGTTTTATGAGCTGAATATCCGTCTGCTCCAAGACCGCGCTAATTTGCTCCGCGTCAGACACGTGGACTTTGAGCTGATAGTCCTTATCAGGCGGCGTTACGTTGAAGATCAGCTCCTGATTCGCCTTTTGCAGTTTCGATAAGGCAACGCCACTTGCGTTAGCCAGAAGCCCCAAATCAACACTCTTCCCCACATTGACGCGAGTCCATTCAGGAGCCCGCTCCCAATTCATTTCAAGCCCGAACTTCCGATGATTGGTAAGAATGTAGGAAACCGCGAGCAGTTTCGGCACATAGTGGATAGTTTCCGTCTTGAGCCTCTTTCGGCGGCAGAGTTCCCAATAGTCCTTAACGCCGGTCTGCTGGATAACCCTGTTGACTCCCCCAAGCCCCATATTATAAGCCGCCAACGCCAACGCCCAATCGCCCAATACCCGGTAGTTTTCCGAAAGCTTGGACAACGCGCCTTCGGTCGCCTTCCAGAAGTCAAGGCGCTCGTCAACCCACTCGGTTATCTGCATATAGGGTTTTACGCTGTTCCGCATGAACTGCCATAAGCCGCTCGCGCCAGACTTGCTCCGCGACGAGCCGATAAACTCCGACTCGATAACAGGCAAGTAGAGAAGTTCCCACGGGAGATTCTTTTCCTCTATTCTCTGCCTGATGAAAGCCATATACGGCTCCGCATTCTCCATGATCGCGGTAAGTCGCTTGAGGCTCGTCTTCGTCGAATAATACGCGATGTATTCTTGGGTAAGCGGCTCGTCGAAGCCTGTTATATTGGGGCGAAAGAAATCAACTTTTTCTATAAGAAGCGGGGGCGTTTTAGGGAGGGATGTCCGCAAGGGACGTGGGAAAGGCGTCTCCGCAAACGTAGGCTCTTCCGTCTCAAGTCCTTCGGCAAAGGCGTTAAAGACGTGGAATATAAGGCAAAGTTTAAAGAGGAGTTTTATGAAAGACATTATTACCTCACCGTAGACGCCGCATCTTTAGCGCATCGTGTCCAGAATTGGCTTCGCCCGATACCGAGTCCGATTTCACCGCGCATCTCCAGCACGTCAACCTTGTATTTCTTGCCGTCGGCTTTGCGGTAAGTGATTTTACACTTATACATCTTGCCGTCTTCGGGGTTTATGATGCTTCCTCTGCTCCACGCGCCTTCGCCGTCTTGCTTCAAGCCGAAAATCCACGGGGTTCCTACGAGGGGCATCTCTTTTACATTTCCGGGTATCGGAAAGCCTTCATAACTGCTCTTGCACAAGCCCGCTTTTGTCGTGGGCGGATAGCCGGCGACCGAGAGCATCTTCCCGAATAAGACCCCGTTTGCTTGATAGATTTCCCAGCCTGCCGTTGTTTTCTGCGTTTTTTCGTCAACGCTCAGCCAAAACCCTTCAACAAGGTCAGCCGCAAATATGGTTTCCGCAAGGAATCCCATGCAGAATACGAAAAGAAGTTTTCTCATTTATCCATCTCCTCACAGCCGAAGGCTGTTTAAATACTTCACAATGGTTGTTGTCCAAAAGGGTGCGCCACTTCCACTGACTTGACGGTTGCGCTTGCACACCCTTCGGGTGTTTAAATACTTCACAATGGTTATTGTACGAAAGGATGCGCCGCTGTCCCCGTCTTGACGGTTGCGCTTGCACACCCTTCGGGTGTTTAAATACTTCACAATGGTTGTTGTACGAAAGGATGCGCCGCTGTCCCCGTCTTGACGGTTGCGCTTGTAAACAAGCGGAACCTCCGCGTTGTTAGGTAAGGGGATAGGCACTCCCTCGGTCGGGGGATAGGCACTCCCTAGAGCGGGGGAGTGGCACGCCCTAACTAAGGGACGCGATACGCCCTAACTAAGGGACGCGGCACGCCCTAACTAAGGGGCGCGATACGCCCTAACTAAGGGACGCGGCACGCCCTAACTAAGGGGCGCGGCACGCCCTAACTAAGGGACGCGACACGCCCTAACCAAGGGACGCGACACGCCCTAACTAAGGGACGCGACACGCCCTAACTAAGGGACGCGGCACGCCCTAACTAACGCCGTCCTTTTTCTGCGCCTCCGCCAACCTTATGTCTGACACCATGCGGGTTAAGCCGATGCCTGACACCGAAGGGCAGAACAAGACGCTTTTGAACACCCGAAGGGTGCGCTTTTAAACACACGCAGTGTGAACACCTGAAGGGTGTCTCCCATTTATTTCCGTAAGCCGCGCTATTTTTTGCGCGAGAGCGTCGGTCAGAACGCCGGGTAGCATCCGCCACCGCCAGTTCGCTTCAACGGTTGACGGCGTGTTCATACGGGCTGATTCATCCAGACAGAGGTAGTCCTGCAAAGGAACAACGGCAAGGTCTGCAACGCTCGACAACGCGGCGCGGATAAACGCCCACACACCCGCGATTTCATCCTCAACGCCGAAGTAATCTTTGGC
>JAISCD010000067.1 GCA_031265825.1 Treponema sp.
CTGAACAGCGCGGCAAGCGGCGGCTGGGAATAAGAATAATTAGCAGGTAGTAGGTAGCAGGTAATAGTGAGCAAAGAGCAGAGAGTAATGAGCAGTGAGCAAAGGAAGATGGGCGAGCGCAGAGCAGAAGATCAAAGCGCGTCTCCCTGCTAATTGCTAACTGCTACCTGCTAACTGTTATTTGGGCGGAGTGATTCATCTTATCGGCGGAGTGATTCATCTTATCGGCGGAGTCATTAATCTTGTAGGCGGAGCGATTCATCTTATAGGCGCAGTCATTAATCTTGCAGGCGCAGTCATTAATCTTATAGGCGCAGTCATTAATCTTGTAGGCGCAGTCATTAATCTTGTAGGCGGAGCGATTCATCTTATAGGCGCAGTCATTAATCTTATAGGCGCAGTCATTAATCTTGTAGGCGCAGTCATTAATCTTGTAGGCGCAGCGGTGTCTGATACCAACAGCGGACGAGGTGGCGTCTGACACCAACGGCGGATAAGACGGTGTCTGACACCAACGGCGGATAAGGCGGTATTTGACACCAAAGGCGGATAAGGCGGCGTCTGACACCAACGGCGGATAAGGCGGTGTTTGACACCAAAGGCGGATAAGGCGGCGTCTGACACCAAGGATAAGGCGGTGTCTGACACCAACAGCGGATAAGCCGGCGTCTGACACCAGCGGCGGACGAGGCGGCGGCTGACACCAACGGCGGCGTCTCTCACGGCGTTGTGTCTGATCTTATCGGCGTTGTGTCTGATCTTATCGGCGTTGCGTCTGATCTTGTTGGCGTAGCGCCTGATCTTATCGGCGTTGTGTCTGATCTTATCGGCGTTGTGTCTGATCTTGTTGGCGTTACGCCTGATCTTATCGGCGTAGCGGCTGATCTTATCGGCGTAGCGGCTGATCTTATCGGCGTTGCGCCTGATCTTATCGGCGTTGCGGCTGATCTTATCGGCGTTTCGCCTGATCTTGTTGGCGTTGCGCCTGATCTTATCGGCGTTGCGCCTGATCTTATCGGCGTTACGCCTGATCTTATCGGCGTTACGCCTGATCTTATCGGCGTAGCGCCTGATCTTGTTGGCGTTGCAGCTGATCTTGTTGGCGTAGCGTCTGATCTTGTTGGCGTTGCGCCTGATCTTATCGGCGCGGCGATTCAATTCATGTTTGCAGTGATTCAATTCATGTTTGCAGTGATTCAATTCATGTCGGCAGTGATTCAATTCATGTCGGCAGTGATTCATTTCGTGTCGGCAGTGATTCATTTCGTGTCGGCAGTGATTCATTTCGTGTCGGCAATGAATCATTTCATGTCGGCAATGAATCATTTCATGTCGGCAAATAACAAATAGTAGGTAGCAGTTAGCAGTTAGCAAAGGAAAGACGGGCGGGCGGGGTTTGGAAGCGATGTCTGACACCGCAGGCAACGGTCGGGGTTTCGGGGCGGCGGCACCCTTTCTTCTTGAACAACGCGGAGGTTCCGCTTGTTTACAAGCGTAACCGTCAAGACGGGGTCAGCGGCGCACCCTTTCGTACAACACCCCTTATGAAGTATTTAAACACCCGAAGGGTGCGTTGTGAAGTCGTCTGACACCCGAAGGGTGCCGCGTTGACCGGTGAGTTCCAAATACGCCAAGTCCGCTAAGCCGAAACTCGCGGCTTTGGCGTATTCGTCATAAAGCATATCTTCATACATATCGCCAGCGAACCCGCCGTCTATGAAGCCTGACTTCTGCACGGTCGCCCGCATACTATTAAATAGGTTCTTGACAAGGAAAGATTCAAGCGCTTGGCATTGTTCATAGAGCTTACTCGTCTTGTCGATTTTTTCATCAGTTTTGGCAGGCGCATCCTCCCGCGCCTGTTCAAGTTTTTTTATGAGAGCGTCAAAATCGCCGTTCTTCGCGGTGGAAATCGCGGATTCAGCCGTCTTTTCCGCCACAAACCCTGCGGCATTAAGGTTATTTACTCGTATCTCCATAGTATCCTCTTTTTTAATAAGCGCCGAAGGACGCAGGGAAAAATCCCCTCGCGTCCATTCGGATAATTATTTCATCTTGACAATCGACGAGTCGTAATCCGCCGGTGGAATGAAGCCCAGCAGTTCCATACAAGTCGCGGCTATGGAACTAATGCCCAAGCCTTCGACAAGCGTTGACTCGTATTCGCTCTGATAGCCGCAGTCATAGACGATACACGGCACCGGGTTAAGGCTATGACTCGTTTTCGCTTTAGGAGAGCCGTCCGCCTTACGCGAGACCTCGCCTGTTTTCTTGCTATGCTCAAACATATCGTCGCTGTTACCATGATCCGCGGTAATCAGCATAACGCCGCCTGCCGCCTCGACCGCCTTGGCGAGCCTGCCGATTTGCAAATCCATAGCCTCCATTGAACATATCACCGCTTGATACACGCCCGTATGCCCGACCATATCCCCGTTGGGGAAATTCAGCCTTATGAAGTCGTAAGCGCCCGAAGGTATCGCCTCAAGTATATAGTCCGTGATCTCCGCGCACTTCATCCAGGGGCGTTGTTCAAACGGCACGAGGTCGCTCTTGATTTCCATGAAGGTTTCAAGCTTTTCATCAAACTTACCCGTGCGGTTACCGTTGAAGAAGTAGGTAACGTGTCCATACTTCTGGGTTTCAGAAATAGCGAGCGTGCGGACGCCGGACGCAGCGAGATATTCGCCGAGCGTGCGGTCTATGGACGGCGGGCTGACCAAATAGCGTTTCGGCGTATGCGTGTCTCCATCGTATTCCATCATGCCCGCGTAACACACGTTAGGTCTGCGTCCGCGGTTGAATTTATCAAAATCATCCGATTCAAAGGCGGCTGTGATTTCGAGAGCGCGGTCGCCCCGGAAGTTGAAGTAAACGACCGAATCGCCGTCCTCTATCGCGCCGATAGGCTTGCCGTCTTCCACAATGACGAACTCTTTCAAGTCCTGATCAATGATACCCGGAATTTCCTTGCGATAAGTTTCTACCGCCTCCTGCGTGGTTGCGAATTGGCGGGCGTTACCGTGAACGTGAGTCTCCCACCCGCGGTGCACCATTTCCCAGTCCGCTCCGTACCTGTCCATAGTTATCCACATACGTCCGCCGCCTGAGCCTATTCTCGCGTCAAAATCGCCATCGCTTAACGCTTTCAGAAATGCCTCAAAGGGAATGACGTAATCAAGAGCGCTGGTCTCGCCGACGTCCCGTCCGTCAAAAAGCGTATGCACGCGCACGCGCTTGACCCCGTCCTGTTTCGCCCGTATTATCATCGCCTTGAGGTGGTCGAGGTGGCTGTGCACGTTGCCGTCCGAAAAAAGCCCCAGAAAATGGAGAGTGCCTTTTGTGGCTGACACGTCTTTCCACGCCTGCCCGTTCCAAATCGCGCCGCTTGCAATGGAATTGGATACAAGCGCGGCTCCTTGTTTGAACACGCGCCCGCACCCCATCGCGTTATGCCCGACTTCGCTGTTACCCATGTCGTCATCCGAAGGCAGACCAACCGCCTTACCGTGCGCCTTGAGGTGGGTATTGGGTGACTTCGCCTTGATCGCGTCAAGGTGATTCATCTTGGAGTCCGCAACAGCGTCTCCTTCCTTGTACTTGCCATAACCCACACCGTCCATAATTACAAGAACGAGGGGACCCTTGCGTCCTTTCCACGCGGGATTCTTCTTCAATACTTCCATGATTACTCCTTATTTTAAGATTTCAAGATTCTCTATAGCGTCATACGAAACGACGATTTCTATCTCGCCCTCCGAATAGGAGGCTATTTCATACTCATTCCAATGGAACCCGATTCCTTGCTCCGTTAAAAAGAAATTATCGGGCAGGGACTCCAAATGTTTATCGACAAGAGCGGCTTCAGCGACTTGAGTCAAGGCTTCAACGTCCTGAACAACGTCTTCAATGGAAAGCCTCCGCGCGTTTTGCGTGTCAAACACGTAGAACTGCGTGTTATGGGAAGGATGAGCGCCGCCTGTATATGCTTCAATCCTTCTTTTAATTTGTAAAAGCGGTTTATTTAACGGACCGACCGCCGTTTCCGTAAGGACTTGAATCTCTTCGGTATAGTACCAATTAGCGCTTTCGGAATCCCCGGCAATGGCTTTTATCGCCTCGTATTGTTCCTTATAGGAGGAATGAATCTTATCTACATAGGCTTGCGGGGCGTCTCCCTCGTATAAGGCGGCATTGACCAAATCTTCCACCGCTTTCCCGCCCGTAATCTCAGGGAGACTTATGGAAAGGATCAATTTTTGACTCTCCGATCCTTTTTCGGGAAAAAGCAAGATCGTTTGCTTGAACGCGGAAGAGTCGCGGGGTTCTTCTTCCACGCCTTTTGATGTGCCAGAAGGCGCACTTTGACAAGATATTAACAAAATAACCTGCAATAGGTATAAAATTCTCATGTTTGAATGATAATCTTTCGGTGGAATATAGTCAAGGGCGGTTTGCGGGTAAAAGTTTTCACTTTCGTAAATTTTGACGCTATTGACAAAGTAAGGTATTTCATTGTATTTTTATACAAGATTTTAGTAAAAGTCTAAAATTGCCAAATGTGGAAATTGGAAACGTATCCGCATATAAGTAATAAATTTACGGACAATAAGTCCGCAGGTAAGGGGTAGAGTTATGTTGTATAGGTATATAATACTCCCTCTTGCCGGGTTAATCTTGGGCTGGATGTTAGGTTGGACAATTAGATGGCTATACGCCAAATATCATGTAAAGGCGGCGGAACAAGAATCCGTCCGCATAAGACAGGATGCGGTTAAAGAGGCTGAAGCAAAAAAGAAGGAGTTACTTCTTGAAGCGAAGGATCAAATTATTCGAGAGAAGAACCAGCAAGAAAGGGAGACTCGGGAACGTAGGGTAGAACTACAGCGATACGAACGGCGTGTCGTGCAGAAAGAAGAATCGGTAGACAAAAAAATAAACCAGTTAGAACGAGTTGAAGTGGCGCTTGTCGAAAAAGAAAAGTCTTTTCAGGCGCGGGAAAGGGTTATCGGCAAGGAAGAGGAAAGGTACAGGGCGGAATTAGAACGTATATCGGGTTTAACGCGAGATGAGGCAAAAGCGCTAATCATCAGAAACTTGGAAAATGAGGCGCGTCACGACGCGCAAGCGCTTATCAACAAGATCGAGAATGAAGCCAATATCGCGGGTGAAAAGAGGGCGCGGGAGATTATCGTAGCGTCTATGCAGAGAATCGCAGTGGATGTTACAAGCGAGGTCCCAGTTACGTCTGTAACCCTCCCCAACGATGAAATGAAGGGGCGCATCATCGGGCGTGAGGGTCGTAACATTCGCGCCTTGGAAACCCTCACGGGTGTGGATATTATCATTGATGATACGCCAGAAGCGGTGGTCATTTCGTGTTTCGACTCAGTACGCCGCGAAATTGCAAAGATAGCCCTGGAGCGCCTTATCATGGATGGGCGTATCCACCCCGCGCGTATCGAAGAGATTGTCAACAAGGTGAGTAGAGAGATTTCCCAGCGTATCTTTGAAGAAGGCGAGCGAGCGCTCTTTGACATGGGGATTCACAACATCAAGCAGGACGGCATCCGCGCCTTGGGGCGGCTCTACTTCCGCACGAGTTATGGGCAGAACGTGTTGAGCCATTCCAAGGAGGTCGCCCTTATTGCGGGGGTACTTGCGGCAGAGGTCGGGGCGAATAAGGAATTGGCGCGGCGAGCCGCCCTGCTCCACGACATCGGCAAGGGCAGTGAAACCGACTCCGACCTCGGACACGCGGAACTCGGCATGGATATAGCGCGGAAAATGGGTGAAGACCCCCGTGTCATCAACGCCATCGGCGCACATCACGGGGATATTGAACCTACCTGCATCGAATCGGTCATCGTACAGATAGCGGACGCCATCTCAGCCGCGCGTCCGGGCGCGCGTAGGGAAAGCATCGACAACTACATCAAGCGTCTCGAAAACCTTGAAAATATCGCGGCGAGTTTCTCTGGAGTCGACAAGACTTACGCGATTCAGGCGGGCAGAGAACTCCGCATCATCGTGGACGACAAGTCTGTCAACGACGAACAATCCAAGGTTCTGGCGAAACAAATCGCGCAGAAAATTGAAACCGATTTGCGCTATCCGGGACGCATAAGGGTAACCATCATCAGGGAAACGCGAGTCGTGGAATATGCGCGGTGAACTCTAAATAGTCATAGTAGCCAGCGGATCGCTTCTCGTATTCATGCGGTTCGCTGGCTTTTTTATGTCAAGCATTAACTTTTGTAAATCTTCCCAAACGTTTTTCGGTATAGGCACGCCGTTTCTGTCGCTTGCGTCTGAGGCTTCTTGTTCTTTCAAGCCCGCGTAAAAGACGCGGCTTGCGTCTTCGGACGGAGGCAGTTCCCGCAAGGCGGTTAGCATCTCATCCATATCGCTCTTGAATTCCTCGACGTCGCGGAATATATCTATCCGCAAAGCCATGAAGAAATGACACACGCGGGCGGAAGTAACCGCGGAGTCGCGCACTGCCTCGCCGAAAGCGCCGCCTGAGCAAAGAGCGGTCAGAATATCCACCATGACCGCGAGACCATAGCCCTTGTAGCCTGAGGCTACGTTCCGTTCCGCGCCGAGGGGCAGAAGCCCGCCGCCCCGTTGATAGAGCATATCGTCGATAAGACTCGTCGGGTCTATTGCTGGCTTGCCGTCAGGGGCAACTGCCAAACCGGGCGGAACAGGCTTCCCTTCTTTTTCAAGCACTTCAATAACGCCCCGTGTGGTTATGGTTGTAGCCATATCCAGACTGAACAAGTTGCCGTTATGCCCCGGCGCGGCGAAGGCGATAGGATTCGTGCCGAACATTGCTTTTTTTGCGAAGGTAGGCACGCCGAGCGCGGCGGTGTTTGACAAGGCGATGCCGAGCATATCCTTTTGAGCCGCCATTTCCGTATAATAACCCGCGATACCGAAATGGTTGGAGTTGCGGATACTGCAAACGCCTAAGCCGTGTTCTTCCGCCATCGCAATCACCTTCCTCATGGCGCGTTTGCTCAAAGACAGACCCATTGCGCCTTCAGCGTCCAAGATCAGGGATACAGGCGTCTCACGCAGAACCGTCGGGGTAACGCCCCCTTTGATAAGCCCTGCCTTGACGCCGTCTGCGTAGCGCTTTATATGCTGAATACCGTGGCTCCGTATGCCTCGCGCGTCTGCGGCTACGAGTATTTCAGCGGAATCGCGGGCTTCGTCTTGTGGAAGCCCTAGTTTTTGGAAAATATCGGAACAAAGGTCTTCTAATTCGCGCCTTGGGATGTAGATCACTTATATTCCTCGGTTATTTTCGCTCCAAGCGAGGATAAGCGGGCGACAAGGTGCTCGTAGCCGCGTTCAATCTGGTAGACATTGCGGATGATGCTTTCGCCTTTGGCGGTCATTGCCGCAATCACGAGCGCCATGCCTGCGCGCACGTCTGGGCTGACCAATTCGGCGCCGACAAGCGGGGATGGTCCGGAAACAACCGCGCGGTGCGGGTCGCATAGCACGATGCGCGCGCCCATTCCGATGAGTTTATCCACGAAGAACATTCGGGACTCAAACATCTTCTCATGTATTAGCGCTGTTCCCTTGACCTGTGTTGCTACAACCGCGATGATGCTCGTTAAGTCGGGGGGGAAGCCTGGCCATGGCGCATCGTCTATCTTGGGTATCATACCGCCTAAGTCGCAATTCACTTCCATGGATTGTTCTTTCGGCACGTGGATTACCCCGTCTTTGTGTTCCCATACGACGCCGAGTTTCTTGAAGGCGGAGACGGCGGGGCGGACGTCGCTGACCTTCGCGCCTTCTATGTATAGCTCCCCGCGTGTAGCGGCGGCGAGTCCGATGAACGATCCGACTTCCATGAAGTCCGCGCCTATTTCAAAGTCGCAGGCTGACAGTTTTTCCCTTCCTTCGATGGAGAGGATGTTCGAGCCTATGCCGCTTATTTTCGCGCCCATGGCGCACAGCATACGGCAGAGGTCTTGCACGTGGGGTTCGCTTGCCGCGTTTGAGATGATGGTTGTGCCGCGGGCAAGGCTTGCGGTCATGACGGCGTTTTCGGTCGCGGTTACGGAGGCTTCGTCAAGGAAAATATCCGCGCCGCGAAGCTCTTTCGCGTGGAAGGTGAACGATTCGCCTTCTTCGACGCTTGCGCCAAGCTCGGTGAGCGCCTGAAAGTGTGTGTCTAGTCTGCGTCTGCCGATGACGTCTCCGCCGGGGGGCGGCAGGACTGCCAGACCTGTCCGCGCAAGCAGGGGTCCCGCAAACAAGATGGACGCTCTTATACTCTTCGCGTATTCGCGGGGTATGTTAGAGGCGCGTATGTTCCGCGAATTGAGGCGCCACACGCCTTTTGCGGTCTTTTCGGCTTCTCCCCCCAAGGCTGTGAATGTGGAAAGCATGACGCGGACGTCTTCTATGTCCGGAATGTTTCGTAAGGTAACAGTTTCGTCGGTTAAGAGTGCGGCGGCGATGCAGGGGAGCGCGGCGTTTTTGTTGCCGCTTGCCCTAATAGTCCCGCTTATGGGATAACCGCCTTCTATACGGTATTGTTTCATAGGTCTAGTGTAGCGGATAACAAGAGAAACGTCTAGGAGGTGGTCGCAATCCTTTACAATAACAAAGAACAGGTAGTAATTAGCAGGTAGCAAAGAGCAGGAGTCCCGCGCTTTGATACCTATTTCTACGATCATCTCGCCCATCTTTCTTTACTAACTGCTAACTATTAACTACTAACTATTAACTATTCACTGCTAACTTTCAGGAGGGGGGCGCGGTTTTCCACAACGGAGGTAGGCACACAGACACCCCTGTGGTGCGCCCCCCTGTCTCCAGCCCCCTTCGGGGGCTTCCGCCACCCCCCTCCCCACCCTTCGGGTGTTTTAAAGCGTCCTACTCTGCCTCTTCTTTTAATAGCACATAGCCTCCGCCGGCTTGTGCGCGTAGGCGCCAAGGTGGGTGTCTGGCACCTGCCAACAATGCACAGCCTCCGTCGGGGTGCACGCATAGGCGAAATGATGAGTGTCTGACACCTGCTAACAGCGAGTAGGAACCCCGCTTGCCTGCAAGCACACCCTTTGGATTTTAAAGCGTCTTGCCCCGCAACGCCTGCCTCTCCCCTAACAACGAGTAGGAACCCCGCTTTCAAGCGTGGTTCCGTCAGGACGGGGTCAGCGGCACTCCCTTTCGGACAACAACCCGTATGAAGTATTAAAACACCCGAAGGGTGTAGTTGGTGATTAACAATTCGCTGATTTTTCCGCGCCCTGCGCCGTTGCGGTTTACGGCTCTATTTGCGGAGATTTTATGTATGTTATAGCCCTGATACGCCCTTTCAAAAAAGGTATCGCTGGGATTTATTCCTGTCGGATCGGAATTTGAAAGCATAACCTTTGCCCCTTTTTCCCTATCCAATTTTTGAAAGAAGTCCCGCAGCTCTATTTGTTGTTTATCCGTGAATTCAAAACCCATATACGTTGTGAAACTAGATGTTTGAGTTATCGGGCGATAAGGCGGGTCAAGGTACACAAAAGTCTCCGCGTTGACGTGTTTGTAACAATCCGAATACGCCCTGTCTTCTATCTCCGCGTTTCGTAAGGCGCGGGAAGCCGTTATGATAGAATCAGGGCGAAAGATACTCGCCGTTTTATATTTGCCAAAGGGGACGTTAAATTCGCCCTTTGCGTTGAGGCGAAAAAGCCCATTAAAACAAGTCTTATTGAGAAATATAAATTGCGCGGCTCTTTGCGCCCAATCATCGGATACTTTTTTGTAGTTTATATCAAAACGCTGTTCGTTAAAAAACCTACGAACCACGAGGAATAAATCACGACGCTTGTCGGCTTGGGTTTCGTCATATTGCTTTTGGTATTGCTCCAAGAAGTCAAGCAATGCCGAATATTTATTCTGTATAACCTTATAGGTTAAGATAAGGTCGCGGTTCAAGTCGGAGAGATAGGCGTTTTGTATTTCATATTTTTCTGATATTGAAAAGAACACCGCGCCGCCGCCGAGGAAAGGTTCCACGTAGTTTTTTATTACGCCCCTTTTCAGTTCATCAGGATAGTAAGGTTCAAACTGTTCTAAAAGGCGCCCTTTGCCGCCCACCCATTTAATAAATGGTTTTGCTTTCTCCATGATTTTAGATGATAGTTTACCGCCTTCTCCGTGTCAAGGACGGAGTAAAGCGCATAATGTCCTGTTAATTAACAACATAAAGGCAGGAAGGAGATCGGGATAAATGATTGACAGAGCATAAAGAAGCATTTATAGTATAGGTATAGGAGGCAGTTTAATGAGGATTACGTTAGATTTAGACAAGAAGCTAGTAGATGAAGCAATGAAATGGACAGGGGAAAGCACAGAGACGTCGCTTATCAATGAGGCTCTAAAAGAGATAATAAAGAACAGAAAGCGTCTCAGGCTCATAGAAATGGCGGGGAAGGTTAAATTGTAAGCATGGTGAGTCCAACCTATTACGCGCCGCGATTTTTCCTTTGCTAGGCGTGTAAAACCAAAGCGTTAATATTTTTCAAAAAAATCTCTATAGCCTCAGGGAATGCACTACGCGAGTCTGGGAATACATTGCGCGAGTCAGGGAATGCACTACGCGAGTCAGGGAATGCACTACGCGAGTCAGGGAATGCACTGCACGAGTCAGGGAATACATTGCGCGACTCCAGTAATGCACTGCGCGAGTCAGGGAATACACTGCGCGAGTCTGGGAATGTACTACGCGAGTCTTAGAACACTCCCTAGAAGTCCTAGAACACTCCCTAGAAGTCCTAGAACATTCCCTAGAGTTCCTAGAATATTCCCTAGAGTTCCTAGAACACTCCCTAGAAGTCTTGGAAGACTCCCTGCGAGTCTTGGAACACTCCCTACGAGTCTTGGAACACTCCCTAGAGTTCCTAGAACACTCCCTACGAGTCTTGGAAGACTCCCTAGAAGTCTTGGAAGACTCCCTACGAGTCTTGGAAGACTCCCTGCGGGTCTTGGGAGACTCCCTAGAGTTTCTAGAATACATTCTAGAAGTCTTGGAATACATTCTAGAGTTTCTAGAATACATTCTAGAAGTCTTGGAACACATTCTAGAGTTCCTAGAACACATTCTAGAAGTCTTGGAATACATTCTAGAGTTCTTGGAACACATTCTAGAAGTCTTGGAATACATTCTAGCAATTACAGAATACGTTCTGGGAAGGGGGAGAGGGCAAGGGGAGAAAGGGGCATTAGGCGGGGTGGGGGGTGGCGGAAGACCGCCCCTCTTTTAAACCCGCTGTGCGGGGGTGGGCTGTAGACAGGGGGGCGCACAACAGGGGCGTCTGTGTGCCGTCCTCCGCTCTGGAAAACCGCGCCCCCCTCCTGAAAGTGGTTAGTGAGTAGTGAACAGTTAGTAGGTAGTAGGTAGCAGTGAGTAATGAGCAGTTAGCAGTGAGCAGGTAATAATGAGTAGGATGTCATTCGTACAATACCCCGTGTGAAGTATTTAAACAGGTTTTTCCTACCTTTCAGACACCGCGGAGGAACCTCGCTTGGTTACAAGCGCACCCTTCGGGTGTTAAAGCGACTTGCCCTGCAACGCCTGCTCCCTCCTTAACACCGCGGAGGTTCCGCTTGCGAGCAAGCGTAACCGTCAAGACCGGGACAGCGGGTCCCCCTTTCGGACAACAACCATTGTGAAGTATTTAAACACCCGAAGGGTGTTTTTACCATGAAGTATCTTTTTGAACGCTTTCTTTTAATTGTTTTGCAAGGGTCAACCATTCATTTTTTATACCATCCGCTATTTTTTGGGTTGTCGCGGGTTGATACCCGCCTTTGAAGCCCCAAAAGCGCATACCATAACCATTGGTAACATATTCTCTATAAGTTGGATTGGTAAAGGAGACTCTGTATTTCTCGTCTTTTACCTCAACCGTAATAGTTGTAGTCGTCAAATACTGTTGATAGCCACCTAGCTTCAAATCAGACACATATTTACCCTTAATTATCCGGTTTTCTTTGTCGGAAAACTGTATTACGGAATCTGCGTCTCTAAACGTGTCAAAAGACCACAGATTCACTTTGGTGAATAAATCAGACGCGGAAATACCCGCGACATCCACTACTTCATCATAGGTAGGCGGTTCAGTTAATACTTCCACCGTAGAGACGCAGGCAGAAAAACAAAAGACAACCACAAGACAAAAACCAAAAAGCTTATTCATAACAAACTCCTTAACAAAAAAGTATAGCAACCGCTCGTGCGATTTATTCTTAATATATCTTTTCCTTTCGTTCAAATCAATATCTTTGAGGAAAATTTCTATAGACGCTGGGAACGTATCGTGCGGGGTTTGGAATACATTCTAGCGGCATTTCGATCCACTTGTGGGATTCTAAAACAACTCTAACTGTGGGTTTGGGGGTTTTTTCGGGCGTTGGGCGCGGGCGGGCGCCATTGGCGCAAGATCGGAGAGCTTATCCAAGAAGGGACTTGGCGGATTCTCGAACAGCCGACCATGAAATAGACGCTGTTTCGCCCATGAGAGATACAACCCAGTCTTCGCCCGCGTTACGGCAACATAGAAAAGACGCTTCTCCTCCTCGATACGCTCAGCAAGATCAGGCGAGTCCTTCTTCTCGTATAACGTGAAAGGCAAGAACCCATCCTCAAGAGCAGGCAGGAACACATGGGCGAATTCGAGACCCTTAGAGGCGTGAATCGTCATAACACGGACCCCGTGAACGTGAGAAGAGACCCCGTCCTCGCCGCGACTCACGGCAAGCGCGTCTAAAAACGCGCCCACACGAGTATAAAAAGACGCGGTTTCAATGAGCCGCTCCACAAACCGCGGCTTATCCCCATACCCAAGACGCAGTTCCGCTACACGCCTGACCGCCCCCGCAGGAGAAAGCCCCTCAGCGCCCCCCTTCGCGGACAATTCCCGCAAATCGGCAAGCAAAGACGCGGGTTCATCCTCTTCCCACCACGCTTTTTCACCCACGAGTTTATAAGGGACGCCATGATCCGACAAAGCCTTAACAAAAGGCGCGACAAGCCCCGAAGAACGAAGCAGAATGGCGACATCGTCAAGACCCACGCCAGAAGCCTCGCCCGTCGCGTCCCCGCTATCCATAGCGAAGAAAGACGCGCCGCCCAGAAGCCCAGAAACACGCCGAGCCACGCCTTCAGCCTCCGCCCTATCCGTGGGAAATCCCTCCCTCTGCAAGAAGGCTGGCGCGGACGAGTCAGCGCTCTGCAAGTCCGTATCCACGATGACGCGAGCCGCCGCAATGATAGGCGCGGCACACCTGAAACTCCGCGACAGCGTAAAACGCCCGGCTGACGGAAAATCAACCAAGAACCGATCCATGAAACGTTTATCTGAACCACGGAACCCATATATCGCCTGATTCGGGTCTCCCACCGCCCAAAGCGTTTGCCCCGCCTCTGCGCCCCCAAACAAAAGACGGAGTAGGGCGTATTGGGCGAAATTAACGTCCTGATACTCGTCAACAAGGATAAACCGGTAGCGCCTCTGACACGCGGCGCGTATTTCAGCCGATTTCGCCAAGAGCCGCGCCGCCTCCGCTATCAAATCGTCAAAATCAAACGCCAAAGCCGCCCGCGCGTGCAATTTAGCTTGATAATGATGATAAAGCGCCTCCTTTTCCTCTTCAATGTGCGGCAAACCCAGCCCTTCGGCAAGCGCAACAAGCCCCGCATCACCCAAAGCAGGAACGAACTCACCCGGCGACAACAAGAAACGCTTGCGCCTCTCGATGTAATCCCCCAAACCCTGAGACCGGACCCTGCGCCCCGCGCATATCTCCTTGAGCAACGCCTCCCTTTCAGCCTCGGTGAGAATGGAAAAGCCGCGAGCCTCGTCCGCCAAGAACTCACGGAGAAGCGCGGCGCAGAACGAGTGGAAGGTAGCCGCCGTTATCCCCGCGGCAGTGGAATTACTCGTTCTCTCCCGTAACTCCTGCGCCGCCTTGACCGTAAACGTGATCGCCAGAACAGCCGCAGGGTCAGCCCCCTTCTCCAAAAGCCGAGCAATACGGGCGCTCAATGCGGACGTCTTTCCCGCCCCAGGTCCCGCGACAATAAGCGCGGTCTCGCCCGCATAGTCTATCCATTCCGGCGGTTGGCGAGAGTTAGGGGCTGTAATCCGGGGTTCGACCTTCCCCGCGAGAGGTTCTTGGACAACCACCGCGCCGCGTTGTTTAGTTTCACCCATAACTCTGGGAGGAAACGCCTTAATCACGCCGTATTCGCCGTCAAAACCCACTTGGACGAAAACCTGCCCCGTACGCATACGGGAAACGGCGGAGGCAAGCCGCGCGCCGTCTATACCCGGCGCGCGCATCTTCTCGATGTCCGCAAGCGGCGCGTCTATCAGCAGAGACAGCTCGCTCCCCGCGCCGGCGATCAGTGCGTTATAAGCCGCGTCAACCCTTTTAGAGGCAGAACCGACGTTGAGTAACTCGCCGACAAGTTCCCGTAAGGGAATGAGCGATACATAAGGGCGGCGGTTCGAGCCTCGGTAATCCGCTGGGCAGGACGTCCACTCGTCAACAGGGTTGTCCGCAAGTTCCATTACCCGTCCCATAACGCCTTTCGTCAAAGGTTTGCCGCATTTGGGGCAAACACCGCTTGCTATTTGGCTCACCCCGCACTTTCTATGCCCGTCATAGTGGTACTTTCCCTCCTGCGGATAAAACTCAACGGTGTACAGGATGTCCGCTGGGTTAGGGTTGCCGCTCTCTCGTCTTCTAAACAAAGCGTCCGTCAATGACGAAAAAGTAGGCTCCATCTCAAAGGCGGTTGCCTCGCGTCCTAGCTTTTCAGGCGAGTGGGCGTCCGAATTGGAGATGATAGAGAAGCGATCTAGAGCGGAAAGCGCCCAATTCATCGGCGGATTGGACGAAAGTCCTGTCTCAATCGCGGGGATGAGCGGGGTGAGGTCCTCGTAACATTCCTCGATGCTGTTGAACCCAGACTTGCCGCCGAGCGCGGAAAACCATGGTGTCCATATATGCGCGGGGATGAGTAGGGCGCGCTCGTCAGCTTCCAAAAGTAACGTGAACAGGGCGCGGGAGTCCATGCCGAGAATGGGGCGTCCGTCCGAGCGGATGTTGCCGCCCGCGCCCTCTATCCGCGCTTGGAAGCGAGCCGCGGCTTCAAGGCTCGGCAGTAGCACAACATGGTGGACTTTCCTCGTTTGGTCCCCCTTCTTGTAGATTGTACTGATTTCACCGGTCAGCACAAAACAGGGGGGCTTTCTGGCTGAATAGGGGAGTTCCGCATTTGCAAGGTCTTTGTCAAAGGTCTCGCGGGTTTCTTTCTTCAGGGTGAAGAAGCCGTCTTCTTGGGGTTCTAGTTGTTCGCGTAGTTCCGCAAGCCATGCCGGGTGGGTACAGTCCCCGCTCCCGATGAGGTCTATGCCTTTAATCCGCGCCCATCTGTCAAGGGTCGCGGCGGTCAGTTTCTTGCTGGTCGCTCTCGAAAACCGAGAATGTATGTGGAGGTCTGCTGTAATTTTCATGGTAGTATTATCATATAGAACAACAACAATCGTCAACACACCCTTCGGGCAGGCATAGCCTGTTAGACGACTTCACACGGGTTGTTGTACGAAAGGGGGACCCGCTGTCCCCGTCTTGACGGAACCACGCTTGCAAGCGGGGTACCTTCTCGTTGTTTGAAGAAGGAGCAGAGCGCTTTAGAACACCCCAAGGGTGTTTAACAACTTCGCAATGGGTGTTGTTTGAAAGGTGGTTCCGCTGTCCACGACAAGCGCAAAGGACGCAGGTTAAAGGCGATGTATGGCACGGACGCGGATAGTCCCCTGACGCGCCACCGCAAGGGACGCGGGTTAAGGGCGGTGTATGGCACGGACGCGGATAGTCCCCTGACGCGCCACCGCAAGGGACGCGGGTTAAGAGCGGTGTGGGCATCGAGCGCGGATAGTCCACGGACAAACTGCGGTTGCGTAACTTTCCCCATGCGCCGCTGTTTCATAATTTATGAAATTATCTATTTGTATCGCCGTTGCGGTTGTAGTAACCGCCCCCGTCTTTTCAGATTCTCTCGAAAAATTAGTCGGAAAAGAACAAGCCGCGATCTTACGCGGCGGTTCTTCCATAACCAGAGTGGTACAAGACGCGGCTAAGCCCGAATTGCTACCGAAAAACGCCACCGTGAAAACATGGACAGACGACGTTATCCACACCTTAGCCCCGACTATCCTGACGGAAAGCCTCAACTTTTACCAGAAGAAGAACACGTCTGACACCAGATGGACAGGCGCGGAGAAGCTCGCGCTTCTAAACGAGACGCTTAACTTGAACTCCCTTTCCGGGCTAGAGTATTACTCGGAGAGTCGTAAAGCAACGCGGATATTCTATGAGACATCCCAAGTGATCGACGATCCCGTGTCTAAAAATCCCAAAGCTCCCCCGCGATACGAGACGCCGCCAGCAACCGTAACGCTCTACGCGCGGCAGAAGGACTTGACCTTCGGGGACAACATCTACCAATACGACTATTATGTCTATGACAACGCGCTCATATTCATTCAACAGAATCTGACGACGCTTTCCGTGAGCATCATCCCGGCTATCGGGAAAAACAACCTGCGATCAGTCGTGGCGGTTTTGGATACGGAAGATTGCCTCCTCGTATACGCGGCTTCCTTTGCCAAGACCGTCTCCATACCGGGGATGAAAGGACGTATCGGTCAGTCATTTTCCAGCCGCGCTAACGCCGTACTAAATTGGTTCATCCAACAAGCGGATAAGGCGTTCCAATGATTCTTAAAAGGCAGGCTATACCTGTTCAGGCATAGCCTGTTTAACGACTACACACGGGTGTTGTTTGAAAAGGGACAGCGGAGCCTCCTTGCAAACAACACCCATTAAGAAGTCGTCTAACAGGCTCCGCCTGTGTTGACAAAGTATGTTATAGATAGTATATTTTCATAAATGGAGATTCATAATGTTCAATATAGATGAAGAAAAGGATAGATTAGTTAAAGAATTAGTGAAGCAATATTCGCAAAATATAATAAGCATGGAAGAATATGAGCGCCTTTTGGAATATATAAATAAAATAGAAACGAAAAAAGAGACAAATATCATTGGGAAAATAATACATGAAAATAGCACTGAAACCAATGAACTAACAATAACGCAAAAAAATGAAGTAATGATACCCAAAACAAAGGAAAAATATTTATCCATGTTTTCATGGAGGACGACAAATGTAAAACCAATAAACGGAAATGGCGGGGAATTTATCAGTTTATTTGGGACAAATAGAATAATAGTGGATAATTTACCCAAAGGGACGACGATATTAAATGTAAATTCAGTATTTGGACTAACAGAGATAATAGTGTCAAAAAATATAAAAATAATAAACAAAATAGCGCCAATATTTTCGGGAATATTTTCACCAAATGAAATAAATAAGGAAAATAAAGAGTTACCTGAATTATATATTATAGGGAAGGCAGTCTTTGGAAATATAACCATAAAAACAATAGATGAATTTGAAAAAGAGAAAGAGCAGGAAAAGAAATTCGAAGAGAAAGTAAAAGAAAAAGTATTAAAGAAAATATATGATAAGATATAAAAGAATAGAGCGCGCCCGCCGTCTGTGGAGGACGCTTCGTAGCGGGTTTTACTTCGTAAAACAGGGCAGTTTACGATGAGAGTACTAAAGTGCCGCATACAGCCAGAACAAGAGCCGCTGTAACTTGAGCCTTTCGGGAAAACATGTGAACGAATTAGCCATTCATGCAAACAATTCACGATTCTTCATTAAATAGAAAAAATCTCTATTAACGGACGCT
Organism: Treponema sp.; assembly: GCA_031265825.1. GTDB lineage: Bacteria > Spirochaetota > Spirochaetia > Treponematales > Breznakiellaceae > JAIRKH01. Next base: position 17,856 of record JAISCD010000067.1, read on the forward strand.
AAAATATTGACGGCAGCTATATTTTTTTGTAATATTATTACAAGGGGTTGCAATGAATGATATTCTAACTATAGAAGACGTTGCTCAATATCTGCGCGTTTCCGAACATACGGTTTACGATTGGGCGCAGAAGGGCGCGATTCCCGCGGGAAAGATAGGAACGGTGTGGCGTTTTAAACGGGAAGAGCTGGAGAAATGGGTGAACGCCCGTCTTTCAGGGAACACTGAGGATGTGGAATTTCTTGAAAAGAATCGGAAAGGCGATATTCATATAGAAACGTTTCTTTCCCCAGATCGTGTTTTGTTTCTGAATCATTCAACAAGACAGGATGCTCTTTTCGCTTTGGCGGAAAATCTCGCTACCGCGCCGCAGGTGAAGAATCGCCGCGAATTGGTCGAACAAATCCTCAAGCGGGACGCGATCATGTCAACAGCTATCGGACGGGGCATCGCTATTCCTCATGTACGGCTTGCGTCCGTTACGGATTTGGTGGCGTCCGTGGGTATAAGCCGCACCGAAATCGTCGATTTCCAGCCGCTCGACGACGAACCTGTGCACCTTCTGTTTATGATAGCCGCAGCGAGAAATCAACACGCCTATTATTTGCAAACATTGTCGTTTTTCAGCGCCCATCTGAGAAACCAAGGCTTGCGAAATAGCCTGCTTAACACCCAAACCGAAAAAGAAGTGTGGAATATACTGATAAGTATAGGATAACTGCCAATATCTTGTTATAAAATATAAAATTATAAAAAGTGCGTTTACATATAGCCTACAAAGTAAGCGCCGCCCAGACCTCAGCGGAGGGTTGTATTACCTCGTCCATAATAACCTTGAAGCAAGGCGATAAAAAAACCGCCTGTGTATACGGGCATATACAGGCGGAGATGACGCAGGCACCGCGGAGACAGTGCCTACTCTAATGCCCATAGGAAGTGCCTATGAACACTAGTATTTATACTATACCAGATTCAGAAAATCTTGTCAAGACTAAAAACGAATCTGGGGTTGTACTGTTTCATTCATAACAACCTCCTCATAAAACCAGCATAGGTAAAACTCCCTATATAAGATGGCACAGAAAAACGCAGGTGCGGGCGGTTACTGACGCCGCCACCACAATAAATGCCGTCCACTAACCTATAACCCGTAATAAGAATTCTGGATCGTCTGCGGCATAACGTAAAACATCTGCCATTACGCTCGTGTATCCCTTGCCCAATGCCTTGTATTTAGCTAGACATTCAGGCATGATGTGGATCGTCACCGACGGCATAGTTTTTCGTCTATGGTGACGCAGAATCCAGCGATTAGCCTATTGCGTCAGCTTTCATCATCGCTTCCCGTAAGACGGCGTTCATCCGTGTTTGATAGCCGCCACCGTCGCTCTTTAGCCATTCAAGTATATCCACATCAATCCGGACATTTACAGCCTTTTTAATAGGTTTATAAACGCTTCGCAGGTGCGAGGGCTTAAATTGTGCCATTTGTTCTTCTGTCAACGACGGACAATCTGACAAGTCCGTATTCTTAAACGCTTTAATTTCCTCTAACCTCTCTTTCGTAATACTCATAATATAAACGCTCCTCATGCGGTTCGGCTGTCCGTGCCGATATAATATGGATATTGTCGCCTCTCTCTGTATAAACTACAAAGAGAATGACTGTATCATGCAGTCTACCTAAACAGATATATCTATCCTCATTCAATGAGGAATGCGCCTTATCGTACCACTCTATCAAATGAGAATCATCAAATACATCTGTTATTTCGGAAAAGAAAAGCCCGTGTTTTTGTTTGTTACGCTGATTCTTTTCCTCTGTCCATGTATACATTTATAACAACTCTGTATATACAATATAGTATAGACGTATCACTTGTCAAGTGTCTACCGCCTTTTCCACCACGCCTTCGGGTAATACACGTTGTTGCTCACCCAACAGTACGTTCTTCTTTAAAGTCGCCATCGGAGCGCGGTTTGAGAGAGATGGCGGCGGGCGTAGATGGCGACTCGGCGGTGAGTAAGGCTTGTTGACTAGCATATCAGAAAAATTTAAAACCGCTCTTGACATTAAGTATGTCGTAGAGTATAGTTGGTTATAGAAGGTAGAGGGCGAAGGCGTCTCGGACGGATAGCTCCGAGGGGCGGTTTTACCGTAGCATCGGAGCGTCGCCCCGCCTATCTTATTTACGGGCGCACGTAAC
>JAISCD010000023.1 GCA_031265825.1 Treponema sp.
GTCTCCACGGAAGTATGGGGTTCCGCCATCTTCACAAAGGCGGCGTGCCATGCAGTGCAGGCGCCGTCAAGCTCCTCCACTTTTTCCGCGGGGATATGCTTCCATTCCGCGGCGCTTCCTCCGGCGGTCTTTTTACCGACTACCTTGTTAATCAGCAAAAACCGTTTGTCAAAGCCATCGTCCGAACTTAGTACGACTACTTTCTTTTCAGACATCTTAAACTCCTTACGAGCCGTTCAAGATTTAGTAGTAACGGCTCATAATCAATTATGAGCGACTCGCGACTATTTGTCAAGTCACGCTAATTATTTTTTACTCATTACCAATTATTTGGTAGTCTCCGCAAATCAATTGCCAGCCTCCGCCAATTGATTGCCAACGCTCACAATCAATTGCCAACGGCTCATAATTGATTGCCAGCCTCTACCAATTGATTGCCAACGCTCACAATCAATTGCCAACGGCTTATAAATACTTGGTGGTAACCTATAAATACTTGGTAACGGCTCATAAATAATTGGTAACGGCTCATAAATAATTGTCATCCACTTATAATCAATTGGCAACGGCTTATAAATACTTGGCGGTAATCTATAAATACTTGGTAATGGCTCATAATTTGATTGGCAACAGATCATAATCAATTAGTAATGGCTTACCATAGTGAAAAAACATCCACATCTCTGACACCCTTCGGGTGTTTTAAAGCGACTTGCTCCGCCCACCGTGGGGTTGGGGGGTAGCGGAAGACCGCCCCTTTTAAACCCGCCGTGCGGGGGCGGGCTGGAGCGAGGGGGGCGCACCACAAGGTTTACCGTGAGCCAACCTCCGTTTAGGGAAAGACGCGCCCCCCTCCTTACTTATTTAACTTCTTCAACTTATTCGTCTATTTCAAAACCTCGTAGTGCGAAATATTCCTTATAACTTTTTCGAGACTGTCCTTGTATTATAAGAAAGAAAGTTTGTTTAAATTAAATAAACCGAGCAGTTTTAACCAAAAGGAGATTTATATGGGTAAGACATTTCTTTTAACGGCACTGGTTGCGACGTTCATTGTCGGAGGGACGGGGTGCAATAAAGGCGAAAAGAACGAAGAAGACGATTGGGAATCGCTTGGATATACTGAAAAGCCCACAAAATATATCGCCTTGACGTTTGACGATGGGCCCACCGGCGCGAAGACGCAGGAGTTGCTTGATATTTTGGCCGCAAAGAAAGTGAAGGCGACTTTTTTCCTTATCGGGCAGAACATTCGTTCCAATAAAGCCGCGACACAGGCGATTTTTGATGCGGGACATGAACTAGCGAATCATTCGGACGGGTACGATGGACTCGGCGGAGCGACAGACGTGGGGAAGATAAGGGGCAGTCTCACCGCGGCGTCCACGGAGATCAAGAGTATAACAGGCAAAGACCCCGCGTTCTTCCGCGCCCCGAATGTGGCTTACGGCAATAATCTTACGACTGTCTGTACCGAATTGGGCTTGGCTATCATCGGCGTGAGCGTGTGGAGCAACGATTGGCAATCCATTACCGCGGAGCAGTGTAAAAACAACGTACTAAACGCCGCGAAAGACGGCGGTATCATCAACTGCCATGAAGCCAATACTTCAGGCGATAGAACCTTGCCCATACTTGCGGACATGATAGACGAACTCCGCGCAAAAGGCTATTGGATAACGACGGTCGGCGAACTTGCAAAGATAAAGAACAAAACTCTGGAAGCAGGCGCTCGTTACGACAGCATTGATTAACCTTCGTAGGAACGCCGAAGCTGATTTACTTTACTTCAAAGACGACTTCGGCGTTGTTTTCCCCATCGTCGACTTTGACCGTGTGCGATCCGCGTGAAAGCGGCAGAATAAATATACCCGCCGAGTTCAGTTTCCCTTGAAGAATACCATCAAGATAAACTATTGCCTCGTCGAAGCCTACCGTTTCAATCCGCGCGCCTTGTGTTTGTTCCAAGTTTGACGGGTCTGTATAAAAAATAGTCCCATTACGAGGAAGCCGTATCCTTGCCGATTGCCCGGACGCTTCTGTTTCTCCTGACCTGAAACGTTCCGTGAGCCATGCGCGGTATTCCGGAGGATACGTAACGCTTCCGCCCACATGCCAAGAGCATGGGCGTAGTTGCTGACCCGTGCGGAAGTATTCGTTGACAACGCCCGGACAAAACCCGGTTGCGGACAATCCTGACAAGGCGCATATTTTCTTCTCTTCGACAAACACCGATTCCTCCCGCATTTCAGACGGCGTATTCCGATTCTCCATCAAGGAGAGCACGTCGTGGGCAATGGCGGCTGGAATGGAACTCCCTGTCTTCCCTACGACGGTTTCACCTGAGAAATTACCCATCCATACGCCGACGGTCCACCGCCTCGTTGCGCCTAAAGCCCAGATATTCTGGTATTGATTAGCGGTTCCGGTCTTGAACATAGAGGAAAAACGAGTCTGAAAAGCCGTAGCCCGTCCGAAACCCGTCCAACGACTCTCTCCGTCCGACAGAATATCCCGAATGATAAACGCGGCGTAAGGGCTTATCTTCCTTGGAGTCTGCGGCGCATCGTCGTCTTTAGAAGGAAGAATGAACTGCAAGCTGTTAAGAACGCCGTTTGTTTCAAACAGAGAAAACGCCCGCGTCAGCTCTTCCAAACTCGTTTCGGCGTCGCCCAAAGCAAGCCCTAATCCGTAAGTCTCGGCGGCTTCTGACGCAAAACCGAAACCTAGCGTGCCCAAGAAGTCTTCAAAACGACTTATACCGAGCTGTTCCAGTGTCCAAACCGCCGGGATATTCAAAGACGAAGCCAAAGCGACTCGCAGTCTGACCGGTCCGTTGAACCGACGGTTGAAATTGTTAGGCGCATAGGCTTCATAGCGACCAAATGAACTCGGAATATCGGGAAGTATGGTATTCGGATCAAAACCGTTTTCTATGGCGAGGGCGTAAAGGAAAGGTTTCAGACAAGAACCAGCCTGATTACGTGTCGTAACGCCGTCTATTTTCCCAGAGACGTCATTTGCGAACCATGAGTTCGAGCCAACGTAGGCGCGCACCGCACCTGTTTCGTTCTCAATGAGCAAGACAGCTCCGTTATGCACACGATTATGAGTCAATCTTGCGATCTCCACGGAAAGCCGTTGTTCCGCGTAGGTCTGAACGTCAAGGTCCAGAGTCGTCTGTACAGTTCCCGTCTTATTTTTCGTGTCCAATAAAGTCTTAACACGTTCAGAAAAGTGCGGCGCAAAAAAGGGATTTCCTTCAAAAGCCGCGGCTTGGGCGGAATATTGAGCGAGCGCTGACGTATCCGCTTTACATTTCTTTGCGAGAACCTTTGCGGCGGACAGATTAGCGTCTTGATTGACCGCTGGATCAAAGAGTCTCGGACGGCGCGGCACAACAGCAAGCACAACGGCGCGTTCAGCATCCAACTCGGAAGCGTCTATTCCGAAACGCTCACGGGTAAACGACTGAATTCCTTCGATATTGCTCCCAAAAGGTATGTTATTAAACCATAATTCAAGAATATTTCCCTTTGAAAGACGTGTTTCCAAGCGTAACGCGTTGAAAGCCTCACGTATTTTAGCCGAAAACGTCCGTTCATGCGGGGTGATCATACGGGCAAGTTGCATAGTAATAGTTGAAGCCCCCGAAACATTCCGCCCCGCCTGCACATTACGGAAGAAACTTGCGATAACGGCGATAGGATCAACCCCTGAATGTACATAAAACCTGCGATCTTCCGCTTTAATAAACACATCTACCGCTGGTTTTGGTATGTCTTTAAGATCAACCCACTCCCTTTTTACGCCGTCTTTTGCGGGAAACACACGCATAATCCTGCCCTTGACGTCCAGCAGAGCCGCGCCGTAAGAGCGATTCCCTTGAAATTCGTCAAGCTCATGGTAGGGCGAGAGACGGAGAACCGTATAAAAGAGCGCTACGGCAAGGGCAAATATTAACAATACCTTCAGTATTTTCAAACTATTCTTCATGTTTTTGCGTTATTGCCCAACATTTTACTATGAATCGCCCCTTGTTTCAACAGGATAACGCCGTCTCTGACTTCAAATCCTTGGCAATAGCCAGACGCCTCCTTTCAGGTCCCTTGTAATTATACGTCTTTCACATTATTATAGAAGGAAATGAAACAAGGAGATCAAATGGAAATTTCAAACTTACAAAGAGCGCGCTACACCTATAGCCCGAAACTCCCCGCAATATTACGAGAAGAACTTGAAAACATCGCGCTAAAACGAGGAGAACTCGCGGAAGCTATCAGCGACCAAGGAGATTTAAAACTCTTCTTCAGGAACACCTATGGTAAACCCATAGTGAACTTTGAGAAAGGGGACAATCTGCACGTCGGCAAGAAGTTAAATGTCGGCGTTATACTTTCTGGCGGACAGGCGCCGGGCGGACACAATGTCATCGCGGGGCTTTTTGACGGACTGAAGAAAGGCAATGCCGAGTCGCAACTAATCGGATTCTTAGGCGGTCCTGCGGGACTCATTGAAAATAAGTATACGATCCTAACCGCTGACACCATAGACCAGTACCGAAACACGGGCGGCTTTGACGTTATCGGTTCTGGCAGGACGAAAATCGAGACGCCCGATCAATTTGCGGCAAGCCTTGAGACCGCCAAGAAGCTCAATCTCGACGCCATAGTTATCATTGGAGGAGACGACTCAAACACAAATGCGGCGTTATTAGCGGAATATTTCGTGGAGAACGACTATCCCACTCAAATCATTGGGTGTCCCAAGACGATAGACGGCGATCTCAAGAACGAATACATCGAAACCAGCTTCGGCTTTGACACCGCGGTCAAGACCTACAGCGAACTCATCGGCAACATTGGGCGAGACGCGAACAGCGCCAAGAAATATTGGCATTTCATCAAACTTATGGGACGTTCCGCAAGCCACATAGCCCTGGAATGTGCCTTGCAAACACAACCAAACGTCTGTTTCATATCGGAAGAAGTGTCAGAAAAGCAAATATCCTTTGCACAAATAATCGATATTATCACAAACGCGGTAGTAAAACGGGCGGATAAGGGCGAAAACTTCGGCGTTATTCTCATACCGGAAGGGATGATAGAATTCATACCTGAGATGAAGCAACTAATTGAGGAACTAAACGACACGATGGGCGTATATGGACGTGAGTTTGAACAACTAAATTCCTTTATAGAGCGGCTTTATTTTCTGGACAGATACATCTCCGAGACGTCATATACGCTCCTCAAGAATTTACCGTCCCAGATCGCCGAGCAATTACTCATAGATAGAGACCCGCACGGCAACGTACAAGTCTCGCGCATAGACACAGAAAAACTTCTCATCAGGATGACGGAGAAACGACTCAAGGAACTCAAGGCGCAGGGAGTTTACAAGGGGAAGTTTGCGACCTTCAGTCACTTCTTCGGATACGAGGGGCGATGCGCCGCGCCAAGTAATTTCGACGCGGACTACTGCTATAGTTTAGGATTCACCGCCTTTATGCTCATTGCGGCGGGACTTACCGGCTATATTTCCAGCGTAAGAAACCTTACCGCGCCTGCGGAACAGTGGATTGCGGGCGGTATTCCGCTCACCATGATGATGAATATGGAACAACGACACGGCATAAAGAAACCGGTCATCAAGAAAGCGCTCGTAGAACTTGACGGCGCGCCCTTTAAAACCTTTAGAGCAAAACGCGAACAGTGGGCGATCAACACCTGCTACCTGTTTCCGGGCGCCATTCAATACTTCGGTCCGCCTGAAGTATGCGACCAACCCACCAAAACGCTCGTCCTAGAGAAAACTTCGCACCCGAAGGGTGTTTAAATACTTCACAATGGGCGTTATAAGAAAGGGGGTGCCGCTGTCCCCGCACCCTTCGGGTGTCTAACGACTTCACATGGGGCGTTATCCGAAAGGAAGTGCCGCTGACCCCGACAAGGACGGTTACGCTTGTAAACAAGCGGAACCTCCGCGTTGTACGATGCCCTCACACCAATCACTTTCAGTATCAGCGCCGCCGCAAGGCAGGCGCCATAAGCAAGAGGGGGGCGCGGTTTTCCACAACGGAGGGCGGCACACAGACGCCCTTGTGGTGCGCCCTCCTGTCTCCGGTTCCCCGCAAGCGCGGGCTTCCGCCACCCCCCAACTCAACAATCTTACTCCGCGGTCAATCATGCCCTACGCCCCCGCGCACCCTTTCCCCGCATAGTCAACCCTGCCTTACGCCACAGCGCAGCTATTCCCGGAATCGTTGGTCAAGTCTGTATCCACTCCGTATCTCCCCCAAAAAACGCCGTATCTTCTGAAAAAATGATCCGCATCTCCTTCAAAAAACGCCGTATGATTTTTAAAAAACTCTTGATCATTTTGGAAAATCTCCCGCATGATTTTTAAAAATCTCTTGACGTTTTTGGAAAAACTCCTGATGATTCTGGAAGACCTCTTGATGTCTTTTACGCCACAACGCAACCTTTTCCCGAATGGTCAACCATGCCTTACGCCCCAGCGCAACCTCTCCCCGAATCGTTGGTCAAGTCTGTATCCGTCCCGTATCTCCCCAAAAAAACGCCGTATCTTCTGAAAAAATGATCCGCATCTCCTTTAAAAAACGCCGTATGATTTTTAAAAAACTCTTGATCATTTTGGAAAATCTCCCGCATGATTTTTAAAAATCTCTTGACGTTTTTGGAAAATCTCTTGATGATTCTGGAAGACCTCTTGATGTCTTTTACACCATACCGTAACCTTTCCCCGAATCATTGGTCAAGTCTTGCCCCACCCCGTATCTCTCCCAAAAAACGCCGTATCTTCTGAAAAAATGATCCGTATCTCCTTTAAAAAACGCCGTATGATTTTTAAAAAACTCTTGATCATTTTGGAAAATCTCCCGCATGATTTTGGAAAATCTCTTGACGTTTTTTAGAAGACTTCTTGACGATTTCGGAAGACCTCTTGATGAGTTTTGAAAACCTCCTGATGTCTTTTGCGCCATAAGGTAACTATTCCCCGAATGGTCAACCCTGCCTTACGCCACAACGCAGCTATTCCCGGAATCGTTGGTCAAGTCTGTATCCACCCCGTATCTCCCCCCAAAAATCGCCGTATCTTTTGGAAAAATGATCCGCATCTCCTTTAAAAAACGCCGTATGATTTTTAAAAAACTCTTGACGTTTTTGGAAAATCTCTTGATGATTTTAGAGAACCTCTTGCCGATTTTGGAGAACCTCTTGATGATTTCGGAAAAACTCCTGTACTTTAGCGGCGTTTCTTTCAGACGAAGAGTCGTACACCGCCTTTGCTCACAACGCCGAAGTTCTGAAACCCGCTGGTGGACGCTTTGCGTGTCGGGGTCAGCGGCGCTTCCTTTCAGATAACGCCCTTTGTGAAGTCGTTAAACACCCGAAGGGTGGGGAGCAAGGACGATCTTGTATCCAAATACGTCCTCGAACATTCCAGCTTTTTCCTCAAGACCGATTCGTTCCAGACTCGTGTCTACGTCGCCTTGTAAATGGAAAATCGCGTTTTCGTTTTTGCGCTCGATGTATTTTATTTTGATTTGCTGGGCGTGTCCTCTGTCAAGAGCATCGGAGACGCGGAGGATGGAGGTCATTTTTAATACTAAGACTCGCTCTTCACGTTGAAGAGCGATGTAGGCGACATCGTCTGAACTAGGGGAGTCTTCTCGATGATAGCGGATGATATTACCTATAATGTCTAATTCTTCTTGGCGGAGTCCAAATATTTCGGAATTGGCGATAATGTATTGCCCGTGTTTGTGGTGGCTCGATCCTTTTACAAACATTCCGATGTCATGAAGTAGAGCGGCTATCTCTAGCAGAATACGCTCGTGTCGGTTGATTCCGTGTTCTTTTGAGAAAAAATCAAATATCACCCTGCTGAGAAGCGCGACTTGCCGCCCATGAGCTTCGTCAAAGTGGTACTTTCGTCCGAGATTCATCGCGGAAGCTATGATTTGTGAGAAAAAATCTTCTCTCAAATCTGGATCAACACCCATAGCGATGTCTACGAGCAAGCCTTCGCGGATGGAAACGACGGGAACTACCACTTGGGAGGCTTTGGTTTGCTCTAGGAAATACTTGTAGACGAGTAAGCCGGGCACGAAGCCTTCGGCGTCTCCATAGGTTATGTGTAGTTTTTGAACGCAGTCTTCTATAGAATAGTCTTTTACTTCTTTGATAAAAGTAAGGAATCGTTCCCTTTCAATGGTGTGGCACCAGTCGTTGTTAGTTTCATCTTGCTCAATGAGACTTGCCGCGATACGTGTATCTGAGCCTGTTACTACGAAGGCATCAACTGTGTCTAGGGGCATCTCCGTTTGTAGAAATAGTATGGTATTGTGAAAGTTCTCGATGAGGTAGCGTTCTCTTGAAAGAAGTATGCCGCTTACCTTGCGCGAGTGCTGATCTAGTACGATAGTGCCGACTCGGATGCTGTGAGCCGCGACCATTTTCCCATGCCGTAAGAGCATGATTTCCGTTGAACCGCCGCCTATGTCTATTATCATGGCGCTTCCGCTCCAGAAGAACGGCAGCCGTAATGTGGTGTTCTTGAGAGCGAAACGAATCGCTAGGTATACGAGTCGGTTCTCCTCGACGCCTTCGACGATGGCTAGGCGGTAACCTGTTTCTTGGAATACGCGGTCTACGAAAATATCACGGTTGTGCGCCGCTCGCAGGGCGCTTGTGGCGATTAGGTGGACGTCATGCTCAGCAATGTCCCACCCCACAAGTAATTCTTTGAAATTCCGCAAGATTGAGAGACATTCTAGCAGGGACGCTCGTGAAACCATGCCGCTGGTGAACACGTCTCTGCCTAAGGCGACTGGTTTGCCGGCGCGGTCGAGTTCTTTCCAGCCGCCCGCGCCGGTGATTTTCGCAACGAGAAGTCTTATTCCCGTCGAGCCGATTTCCATAACCGCTACTGGACGGGCTGTAAGAGGAGAGTTTTTAAACATTACCGGATATGAGAACTTCAGCCGATTCGTGCTCTGGCTTGCCGTAAAGGAAATTGAATAGGAATTGGGCGTCGTCGGGCGACATATTTAGGAAACTACAACCTAAGTAGACAAGCGAGCCTTCTTTGTATCTGCGTTTGATTTTGATTTTCGCCTGTATATTGCGTTGCGGGAATATCATTGTTACCGCAATCTCAACGCCGGGCTGGAGAGTCATAAATACAAAGGAATTCGCCACCGCAAAACGGAGACCGGACGCGCTGATGTCTATGATTCTCCCGTCGATGACCCGATCTTTCGTATGTCCCACTTCAAAATACCCTCGCTCTTTCAGAGAAAACACGAGCCATTTGCTATATTGGCGTACCGTTTCCGCGAAATTCATATTGAAGGGTCTGATGCTAGATTTTACAACGCCAGCGGCAGGAGCGGATTTCCATACAAAAATATAGCCGACCACGTATTCTTGAAACAACAGAGGCGTCCACAATGCTCCTAACAAGTCTTCGTCATTTTTGTCTTTGATGAAACGTTCTATAGTCTGGTCAAGAAGAATTTCCCCTACCCCGATGCTTTCAAAATACCGCTTGAGAACGTCAAGGGTTACCATGTATTTCTGTTGTTCTTTGGTAAAGGTGGGCACACTATCGGTGGTCGACGGAAGGAAAAGAGTTCTTCCATTTTCAGCGACGATTCGTTCTTCCACCTTTTCAGGAAGCGCGGAAGCGCTGTAATAGACTATTTTATAACCGTCCGCACATTCGTTTACCGCCGTGCGCAGTCGCGCTTTGACGGCATTGAAGTCTTTGGGGTCTATGTCTGAAGGGAAAGTGGATCCGTCGGAGGTTTCAAATACCGAAGACTTTGGATATGGCAGGGAATAACGGTCTTCCATTGACATGAGTTGTATCTGCAAGTCAGTAGGTACGGACACGCGAGAATTGGACCTGTCTAGGTTCTTGTAAAGCAAATCAGGCAAGCTCGTTATGACGGTCTTTTGATTTACACTTCTTATTTCAACAGAGAACGAGATGATAAGCCCTTTGTAATCAAACATGAGATTTATTCTCTTGCTTGCAACAAGACCTTCAACCTCCACCGCCGAGATAAACTCCATCATTTCTTTGTTGAGCTTATCCACCCTGAAGGTATAATCCTTCCGATTGTAGATGTACATGATGGGTATCTGTTCCCCAAGTAGTTTTGAAAGAAAATATTCTTTTTCTATACCTTTTATTTGCGTTGACATATTCACCTCTTAACATAAAGTATATCGCATCTTACGCAAGATTGCAAGCGAAATTTAAGCCTGATTGGTGGTATATCAACGGAAACTTGAGGCTTACTGTGGGGAATGAAGCGTAGGAGACGGCATAATCGGAGGGTTGAAGGCGCGGAATACCTAGGGAACGTCATGCGTCTGTTAAAGCTATTGTGTTTTTCACTTTAATAAGGTAAAATAATTATCGGAGAAGACGTTATTGAATTATTTATGTGTTATTATTGGTGGTGGGATTGGGGCGTTATTACGTTATTTTTCGAGTCAATTCATAAATTCATCCATAGCAATTAAATTCCCTTTTGGTACTCTTTTTGTTAATTGTGTGGGGGCGTTATTGATAGGTTTTTTGGCAAGCCTTTTCAATCTATTTTCCATAAATATTAAATGGAGATTATTTTTAATAACAGGTTTTCTGGGGGGTTATACGACGTTCTCGACGTATTCATTGGAAACGGTTCAGTATTTTTTGAGCGGCAATATTAAACACGCCGTTATAAATATATTGTTGAATAATGTCTTGTGTATATTATTTGTATTATTAGGAATATGGTTGAATAAAATAATTTTCACGAAATAGTGGGATAAATAAATGTTTGACAAACTGAAAGAAAAGGCGCAACAAATTACCCGCAATTTATCAATTTTGTATATAGCGTATAAACGGAAAGACGTCCCGGTTATCGCTAAAATAATAGTTGTAATAGCGGTGGTTTACGCCTTATCGCCGTTAGATTTAATTCCTGATTTTATTCCCGTGTTGGGTTATCTTGATGATTTAATCATATTGCCGCTACTGATATATTTATCAATAAAACTTATTCCAAAGAATATATTTGATGAATGTAAAGAAAAAGCGAAAGAAATAAAAATAGATGGCAAATATAAAAGGTGGTACTACGGGCTACCTGTAATAATAATATGGGCGCTGGTTGGAATTATGTTATTAAAGTATATATTTTGAGAAAAGAGGTTTAAATGAATAAAATTATTGTTTTTGTATTTTTTTCTTTTTTGCGGGCGCTATCTCCTATTTATTGCGATACAATAGGGGGTAGCGCCGCAAGTACGCCGAGAATATTTTATATGCCGATGGTATCTTATACTTTTATTACTCTTGGTAATATTCAGGCTCATAATGTCGTTGGGGGATTGACGTTGTATCGTTTCGATCCTAATGAAAAGGATAAATTATTCTCTGCTTCGCTGGTGTATACTCCGCAGGTTGTAACTAATATAAATCATGATTTTCCTAATTTATATCACACTGCCGCTTTAGCGGTTATGCAAAAAATAAATCGCCATATGATTAATGGGACTTTTATAGGGCTGACGGAGAAACCGGTATACGGGGGTTTGCGCACGGTTATGGGTATGGCGGGATATTCGTATAATTTAATAAGGGGTTCGCATTTTTCAATGGACCTAGGCGGAAGGTTGATTTTTATGGATATTGGTCTGAAATTAAATAATGGGATGTCTTGGTTATTATGGGCAATTCCTTCAATAAGTCTGTCATGGAAATATGAGTGGATCACGTTTGGTTTTATTCCGGGGGTATGGCTGACTATCGCGCCAAAATCCCCGGTTAGTTTTATGTTTCAAACAGGTTCTCATAAATACGACGCCTCTTTATGGTACCGATATTTCAAAAAGGAAAATCCGTCAGCCGAAATAATGGGGATAGGCATTGGAATAAAAAGGGATTCAAGTAATGTTTTAATTTCAGACGGGGGAAGATACGGAATAAATTATGACGCGATATACGGGAGTTTTCGTTTATTACGGCTTTGGGAAATAAGCGGCGGGTGGGCGTTTAACGGCAGAGAGGGATATGAACAGGTCAACTGGGAAACCTTATTTGAATCGGCTGGTTATTCAGATGACTCGATGTATAGTGAAAATATCGGTAGCGGTTTCTTTATTTCGGTGTCATTCAGAATGAGTTTCTAACACCCTTCGCACGCGAGGCGTGTTTAAATACTTCATAAAGGTTGTTGTACGAAAGGTGGTGCCGCTGACCCCGTCTTGACGGTTACGCTTGCAAGCAAGCGGAACCTGCTCTTTATTAGAAGGAAGGGCAAAGCGGATCACTTTAAAACACCCGAAGGGTGTCAGACATCTTCACATGGGTATTGTACGAGAGGTTCGCCGCTGTCCTGTAGGCAGGCGAAGAAGTTAAATAAGGAGGGGGCGCGTCTTTCCCTAAACGTGATTGGCACACAGACGCCCTTGTGGTGCGCCCCCCTGTCTTCGGTTCCCCGCTTACGCGGGTCTTCCACCACCCCCCATAAGAGAGGTCCCGGCGTTAATTTTATACTGATGCCCCAGTACGGTATTAATGTATGGCGGGGGGGGGGGGACTAATGGCTATCTGTTTTATTATACATATATTCCGCTATATCAAAGTCGAACTGTGTGTCAATATCTATAGATTCAATCTCAGAAAGTTCGTATAAGAAAGGTTTATATCCTATAACATTTTTATATTTTATCATATCTTCTTTTTTAATAATTGAAAACGCAAAATTTAACGCAAAAATATCAGGCAAATCTTGACTTCGTGGTTGTTTTTGTAAATCATAGTTAATTGGCTTACCATCCAAAAACATAAATTCTTTTATCAAATGCGCCGAATTTAGTGAATCTATTTCTTGTTGTAACTCTTTGTATTTATTGATAGCATTACTGTAACTTTCAGTTTTTACCAGAGGGTTTGTAACATTAGAATACATAACAACATCCGCATCAAAATTTTCTGCCATGTTTTTATATACATCACTCATAGAAACAGAATTACTAGCATAATAATCGCTTCTTTTTACTGCATCGATTCCTAAATCAACGGCAATTTTTAACATTGAATCGTCGTTAGAATTTACAATAATTCCTTCTAACTCCTTGACAGTTTTGAGTTGTTTAATCTTTAATTCCAGCAATGTTGATCCGGCAAAACTCTTTATATTCTTGTTTGAAACACGAACCGAACCAGAACGAACCGCTATTAACGCTTTTATTTTCATATCATAACTCCAGAACCTTATAAGGATGTGCGCCGCTGACTCCGACTTGACGGCTACACGTCCTTATGGAATAAACGCCTTGTCTATTTGCGAGAAGTCATCCTCCTCGCCTTTTTCTTTTTGCCGAAGCATGATGATACAGACACAATACTCATACTCCGCTTCGGCAAAACTCAACATTCTTATTTCCTATACCCAACTGCGCTTATAAAAGTAGATTTAACCTCCGACTCAATCTTGGCCTTGTATATCTTGTTAATCCATTCCAATGGCTCAGACAGGTAAAACTGATGCCATCGCAGATCCGGCGCCTTATTACGCCACCAATGAATGGCGTTTTCTATACTGTGCGGCTGATGTCCATAGACTTTCACCCCCGAAAAACCACTACGTTCCATCACTTTAGTCAGCGTCTCTGGTGTGAAGTAATTGACATGAGCCCGCATAAACGCCCAATCGTTGTATTCCTTCTGATGTTCCCGATAATAGTCGTTAAAGTTCGGGACATCAATGAACAACATCCCCTTTGGTTTTAGCAAGATTGACGCTCGCTTCAGGAAGAGTACAGGGTCGCTTATATGTTCCAATACATGTGTCATACACAGCACATCGTAATAACCCGCCTTCTCCATGACTTCAGGCTCGTCTTTTAAGAAGTTCCATCCGAAAATCTCGATCCCGCACCGCTGTTTGCAGAGTTCGCGTTTATCATCGTTGATCTCAACGCCGTCCATTTGATAGCCTTTTTCACGCATGAACTGCGGCAACCACCCGAATCCTGTGCCAATATCAATAAGTCTTATATCCGCTTGGTCAGATTTCGGCGGCAAATACTTCTCTAAGTTATCCGCCTGTTCATGGACGAACAGCTCCATTCGATACATTAACTTTTCCTCTGTTTGCAACGACTGAATATCTTTGAAGATATTTTTCAGCATCTTGTCTTTCTTGTAAAACTCCTCATCTTCTTCGACAGTCGGGAGCGGGGCGAGCTGAACGTGACCACAATGGTTACAACGAGTGGCATAGTGTGTATCGTCATCACGAAGTTTGTTGACGAACGCTAATCCGACTTCACCGCACAATAGGCACTTGCAATCGGCAAGTGTATTGTTTGGTGCTGGGGGGGGGGGGTACCTCCCCGATTACCTTCATTTCTTTTTCCATAAAATCTCCTCTTTACAGGCATAGCCTGTTTAATAACTTCATAATGGGCGCTGTTTGCAAGGGCGCACCGACCTTCCTATTTTGACGACTACACATTTAGGGTATAAACACGTCTTCTATCTGGGAGAATGGACCCTTCTCTCCTTTCCTATTCTGCCAAACCAAAGCGATATAGACCCGATGCCCACGCTCCGCTTCCGTGAAGCTCAATGTATAAGGCGTCTTCGTGGCAAGCGTGGAATGAGGTAATTGGCTAGGGTCTGTGGGCGGTGCGTCTAGCACCCCGTAGAAGATAACAGCGCCGTTGTACCCGTAAGGTCTGCCCTTGCTCGCACTCCCCATCTCTTTGAAATACACATCCAGCGCCCGAATATCTTTCACCTTGACGAAAAACTCAGGGTAGGTCGTGGGGACAGGCACAGGGGTGCGCGTCGTGTCCTTGATAGGCAGACCGAGCTGTTCCCGTATCGGCACGGTGATAGCGTCGTTGTTGTCGATATACTTTGCGATAAATACGTTCAAGGCGCTACGCAGAGCCGCCTTCGCCTCATTCTTAGCGGTAGTGGCTGACTTACTGCGGGTATCTGGCGCCTGAGCCTTGGCGAGCGCATCCTTATACGCGTCGTAAAGCGAGCGCAGTGTGGTTATCGCGTCTTGGGCAATAGCCCAAGCGGTTTTGTTGGTGTCACACCGGGTGATAAGATTATCAGCCCAAGAGCCAATGCCATTGTCATTAGTAGGAATCATGATGATCTCCTTTTGTATATAGAAAAGATAATAATCCGTAAAGGATTACCCTTGATAAGGGGCAGTTGAGGTTGTTCCGCATGAGCCTGAATGTGAAGTAAATTAGTACTTGTATGAAGTAAACGAGTACTTATATAGAGTAAATTAGTACTCGGACTGAGTAGATTAGTACTTGGATGAAGTAAATTAGCACTTTGCCATAGCAAATTAGTACTTAGACGGAGCAGATTAGTACTTTTGCAGAGTGGATTAGTATTCGTGCGGAGTAACCAAGTACTCGGATGACGCGCCCGTTGAGACGGACGTTCCGTGTGAGAAGAGAGACGCATCGTGTGCGCCAAAGCCAGCATAGGCTCTTGCGCTGAGCGATTTAGCGCCGCGCGATTTCTGTTGTTGGTGTTTCTACTATATAATAAAGTACAGTGGGGGGGGGGGCACTCGCTATTGCGAAAATATACTCAATAACCGTAT
>JAISCD010000008.1 GCA_031265825.1 Treponema sp.
CCCCCCCCCCCCCCCCCCCCCCCCCCCGCGCACACTATGTATTGTGGTTATACCGAGCGCAAAATCCACTTGAGAATAATCATTAAATGTTTCTTTAAACTTCATTTACTTTAATCCTTCGCTTATTTTATCGTATATTAAAAAGCGTTGTCAAGTGTTCTCTTTAAGGTCGTCTCCAGAAGGCATGCGATACGGGTATTTGGAAAAAATACCAACATACGCTTGACATTTTTTTTGTTTTATGGTAAATATGTTACATATCAAACGGACTTTGTTTCAAATAATGACGTCCGCGTTGATATTATTACAAAATTCCCCGGTTGTGTAAGGGTAGCACAGCAGACTCTGGATCTGATTGTGGGGGTTCAAATCCTCCCTGGGGAAATATTCCAAATAAAAAGTAATAAATCCTTTCAGATACGATGCTATTTTATTTCCAGACATGGCCCCTTCGTCTAGCGGTTAGGACGTGAGATTCTCAATCTCAAAATAGGAGTTCGATTCTCCTAGGGGCTAACACCCTTCGGGTGTTTAAATACTTCACACGGGTTGTTGTCCGAAAGGGGGTCTCCGCTGTCCCCGACTTGACGGTTACGCTTGTAAACAAGCGGAACCTATTCGTTGATTAGAAGAAGAGGCGGAGCAGGCCCGCTTTAAAACACCCGAAGGGTGCGCTTGCAAACAAGCGGAACCTACTCGTTGTCTGACACCCTGCTCATTACTCACTCATATGCGTGTATCAAACTTCCATATGCGCTTGTCACACTTCCACACACGCAACGCCGATAAGATCAGGTGCAATGCCGATAAGATGAATCGTTGCGAGGTGTCAGACATCGCCTTACTATGCTTCGCTTCGGGGTGTCAGTCATGCTTACTTCGGCGGGATGTCAGTCGCCGCCTAACTCCGCCGCCTGCCCTCGACTATGTTTTGAGAATACCCGACTACTCTCAGAGAACACCCGACTACTCTTTGAGAACACCCGACTACTCTTTGAGAATACCCGACTACTCTTTGAGAATACCCGACTACTCTTTGAGAATACCCGACTACTCTTTGAGAATACCCGACTATGCTTTAAGTATACCCGACTACTCTTTGAGTATACCCGACTATGCTTTGAGTATACCCGACTACTCTTTGAGTATAGCCTAACTAAAAAAGAGGAAAGAGTAAAGGGGCGAGGTGTCAGTCGCCGCCTTACTTCGCCGCTACGCCTTCAGGTGTCAGACACCCCCGCCAGCCTGCCCGCCGCCTCTGACATTCGCACCCGACACTTGCGTGCCTGACACTGACACGAATACCACCGCGCCACCCGCCCGTCTTCCTTTCCTCTTTGCTATTTGCTAACTGCTAACTGTTATTTGCTTAAAACCGCACCAAGAAATTCTTATAGAAACCTTTTGGCTTCTGGAATGAGAAATCAACCGAAACAACGCGGGC
Source organism: Treponema sp. (assembly GCA_031265825.1). Taxonomy (GTDB): domain Bacteria; phylum Spirochaetota; class Spirochaetia; order Treponematales; family Breznakiellaceae; genus JAIRKH01. The sequence continues at coordinate 1,445 of JAISCD010000008.1, forward strand.
ATGCGGCGGTCCTTCGTGAAGCCATTCCAGCAAGGCATCCGTGTCTCCGCCTTCAGCCCATACTTCCACGTCTCCATCCGCCGTGTTCCGCACCCAGCCTGAAATTTCTAGGGAACGGGCTTTGACCAGACAAGCGTATCGGAAGCCCACGCCTTGAACCCGTCCACTTACCCGCGCAAAAAAAGCTTTATTCATTAAACAATCCATTCGTCTCCACCCGCCGCTTGGGTTTGACAACCGTTTTAGCGCGTAGAATTTTATTCCATTGGGAAAGACGATTTAAGGCGTCCAAAGGCGTCAGCACATCAACGTCGATTTTCTCGATTTCCGCGATAACTTTATCCCAACTATTCCTTCGATCTTTAGAAGCGCGGTAATTCTCTCCTTGTGGAGGGACAATGGCAGTGTCTCCTATTTCAGACAGCGCTTCAAGCTTCTTGAAAGAGTCCTCGCTCGCATTGAGCTGTTCCATGATACGGTTCGCCCGCTCAAGCACTTTTTCATTCAAGCCGGCGAATTTTGCCACGTGCAGACCATAGGACTCGGACGCCGCGCCCTCTTTCAGGCGGCGCAGGAAGACCAACTCCCCGTTATTGTCAAGCACCTCCATAGAACGGTTCGCCAAATGCGGGTGGGAAAGCATGGAAAGCTCGTGGTAATGGGTGGCGAAAAGCGTCCGACACCGCCTCGCGAGTAATTCCTCGCTTACAGCCCACGCGATGGCAAGTCCGTCTTTGGTGCCGGTGCCACGTCCCACCTCGTCCATAATAACCAGACTCTTTTCAGTCGCCGTATTAAGAATGTAAGCCGTCTCATTCATTTCCACAAGAAAGGTCGACTCACCACGGGCAAGGTTGTCGGAAGCCCCTACACGGCAATAAACACGGTCAACCAAGCCGACGTTTGCCTCGGACGCGGGAACAAAACTCCCCATCTGCGCCATGACGACGATGAGTGCGGTCTGACGCAGGTAAGTGGATTTGCCTGCCATGTTCGGACCGGTGATAAGCGCGAATGAAACGCGGTCCCGGTCAAGGTGGATGTCATTGGGTATGAATTCACCTGTCGGAATGTGCGCTTCAACCACCGGATGCCGCGCCTCGATAATGTCCAGACTCGTTCCGCTATGGAGAATCGGTCGCCGCCAATCCTGTAACAACGCGATACGAGCGAGACTCTGCGCTACGTCAAGTTCCGCGATTTGCTCAGCCGCGCCTGCTAGTTCTCCCAAAAGCACCTTGGTTTCCTCACGTAATTCGAGGAAGAGTCGACTCTCAAGCTCCGCGATTTTACTGTCAGCGCCGTTAATATCGGATTCAAGCGTCGCGAGTCGGTTGGTGGTATAACGTTCCCCGCCCGCAACGCCTTGCCGCTTGATGAACCGTCGCGGTACCTTGGCAAGGTGCGCGTTTGTTACCTCGAAAAAGTAACCGATTTGCCGATTGAACCGTATTTTTAGGCTGGAGATGCCTGTCGTAAGCCGCTCTTCTTCCAAGTACGCCTCAAGCATATTCCGACCATCCTCTTTAAACTTGTGAAGTTTGTCCAATTCAGCGTTGAAACCGCGCCGAATCAGATTGCCTTCGGTCAAAAGAATAGATGGATTATCGCAAAGTCCAAGAGACAATTTCTCTTTCATCGCCGAAAGGCGGCAGATTCCATCTTTGTCAAGTAAACGCGCGTTTTTGCCTTCAAATTCAATTTCTCCCCTATTCTCATCTAATACTTTTAACAGCAATTCAAAGGCGGAAAGGGCGTTCTTTATGGAATAAAGGTCTTTCCCGTGGGCTTTGTCCATTGCGAGGCGGGAACGAAGCCGCTCGACATCTGGTGTTTTGTCCAGAATCCCGCGAATTTCATCAAGAGTTTCAGGTTGATTGTAGAAAAACGCTACTATTTCGAGGCGTTTTTCAATGCGATCCTTGTCCTTGAGCGGGAAGAGGATGCGGCGTTTCAAGAGTCTGCGTCCCATCGCCGCGCGGGTCTGGTCCATCACTTCTAAAAGTGAGAAATCCGCGTTGCCGTCCCGTAGATTCTTGACAAGTTCCAAGTTGCGTTGAGTGGATTCGTCGAGTCCCACGAATTCATCGTCCTGATATAGCTCAACAGTCTTGATGTGGGGCATCAAACCACCAGCGGTTTCGTCAAGGTAGTCGAGGAGCGCGGCTATTGCGGGGATTTCTGGACTTGTTTCATCAAGTCCCCATCCTTTAATCGAGCCAAACTGCCGTTGAACGCGCTTTAAGCCATTATTTCCACCGAAGAGCCAGTCCCCCCATTTGTTCATGACGATTCTGCGCTCATTGAGCGCGGTTGCTACCTCGTCGTCGTAAAGCAGGGACTCTTGGACGATGACTTCTTTTACTTGAAGTCGCTCTAGCTCTTGGTGGAGTCGATGCGCTCCGGTGAAGGAGGCGGCATGGAATTCGCCGGCGGAAAGGTCAACATAGGCGAAAGAAAAGGCGTTCTCGGCTTTGGCGATGCAGGCGAGGTAGTTGGCGCTCGATCCGTCAAGGTAATCCTCGTCAACGGTGGTGCCGGGGGTTATGACCTCGATGACCTTACGCTCCACAAGTCCCTTGCCTGCCTCGGAAATCTGTTCGCAGACCGCAACCTTTTTTCCGAATTTGAGCAGGCGAGCTATGTATTGCCGCGCCGCATGATACGGCACTCCGCACATAGGAAGCTGTCCACGGTGGGTCAAGGTGAGGTTCAACAAACCTGCCGCCTCAACAGCGTCCTCGGCAAACATCTCGTAAAAGTCGCCTAAGCGAAAAAAAAGCACTGTGTTTTTGTGTTCCCGCTTGATTCTCCGATACTGGTCAAGCATGGGGGTTGAATCAGAATTCATTTTTTATAATGGTAATAAAAATCAAGGAAAAATACAACCACCCGAAGGCACCCGCAGGGTGTTAGACGACTTCGCACGGGTTGTTATCCGAAAGGGAGCGCCGCTGACCCCGTCTTGACGGTTACGCTTGCTTTGCAAGCGGAACCTATTCGTTGTTTAGAAGAAAGGCGGAAGCGGGACGCTTTTAAAACACCCGAAGGGTGCGCTTGTAAACAAGTGGGGCGTGTTCAAGCAATACCTCTGACACCTTGTCAGAATTGACCTCAATCCCGTGCCAGAATTGACCCCAATCCCTGCCCAGAATCGATCTCAATTCCTATCCAGAATTGACCCCAATTCCTATCCAGAATTGACTCCGATTCCGTATGGGCGTTGTACGAAAGAGATCACCGTCCGCATGGTGGGCGGAAGCAAGGCGCTTTTAAACACACCTCTTTAGAAGTCGTTGATAGAAGGAATCTCTCCGGGAAGCGTCTCTTCGCTGAAATCATCCCACAATTCGGTGATTGCCCGAACATCGTATTTGAACCGAAAGCTGTTTTCCTTCACCCAGCGGCGGACTCTAAGGAATTCCTTCCGAAGCGTCCAAATATTTTTCTTTGAGTATAGGCAATAGGAGAAAAATCGGCTAAACGGCAGGTAGGCGCTGTCTCCTCGAAACACGGGCGCTACGTTTTTCAGAAAAAACCGACGGTAACTCTCATCAAGCGTGTTGTCTCCAGCCGGAACCTCTCCGTCATAAGAAACGCGGATAAGCTGTGTCGAGAGAATCTCCTCCCCCCACAAATGAGCGCGGAAACCAAAGTCCATGAGTTGCCAATACGCCTGTTTGATGGTACTGTCAAAACCGCCGAGGCTGATAAATCGCTCGCGGTCGTAGACGCCTACCCAGTCAAAGGGAAACAAAGAAGGCTTACCTTCGGCAATGGGCAGAAACGCCAAAGTCTTCACAGAATCGCGGAACAAGGCGGGAGCGATAAGCGTGGGTAGGGTTTCAAAACGGGAATTCTGAATCAACGGAACGGTGCATATCCGCTTATAGGCGCTGGACTTTTGGGGATCGTCCTGTCCCAGCGCCAAACGCTCCGCCATACGGGATGCGCCGCCTGAATGGAGGATACGCAGGTCATTCCAAAGTATGAAAAACAGAGGGCTTGGAAGCTCGTTTGCCGCAATGTTTATCTGTTCTCCGTAGGTAATATTCTCTTTGAGTAGGATAAACCGAACCTGCGGGAAACGCCCGGACAGCTCTTCAACATCGTAGTGATCACGGGGACCCTCCATTGATATAATGTAATCAAAACCCGTCTTCTCAAGTTCTTGAAAGAGAGTGCGTCGAGGATAGCGTCCAATTCTATTGAGGAGAACTGCGGAAAGCCCTGTTGAAGCGCCTCTATCCGTACCGCCCACAGCCGTATAGGTCATGTCCTTAAAAGTTGAAGGTGTAGTATTCATCGCAATTTTCGCATTTTCCGCTGTATTTTCGGGCGCACTGTTCCCTGAATAGAACGTCCCCTTTCTGCCAAATTACCTCAAGGCTGTCTGTAAAGACGTTACCCATAATTACAGCGTCTTTTCCTATACTCGTATCTCGGCACATAGGTACGTCGCCGTTGATGAGTACCGCTATGTCCCGCATGAGGTGCCAGCACGGACGCCGCTCCCAGGGCGACATATCGCTCACACGCAGGGTAGGCATGGTTCCGCAGAAGTTGTTGTGTTTCTGGATGATGACGTTTACGCCTTCGGCTTTCCAGCTCCGATAAAACCTCTCGATGTCATCCTCTGCGCCGCTTACCCGCACTGCTTGTACGTAGGCGTCCTTGGGGAAAAGTCGGTTGAGAGTACGCGCCGTCTCAACGGCGGATGCGAAGCCCGCGCCCCGTGCCTCTTGGTAACGTTCCGCGCTAAAGGCGTCGAGAGACGTTATCCATGAGATCTTCGCCATCATTTCGCTTTTTTCTCCTGTGGGAGGTCCTGCTTTTTCGGTCATTGCCTTAATTGTTTCCAATTCGCTAGTTTTCCATCCGACGCCAGACGTTTCAATGACTAAAGATAGACTCGGTTTGTCCAACACAGCGGCAATGAGGTCGAGCTTTTGCGGGTGAAGGCTCAATTCCCCCCACATGGACAGTCCGATAACCGCGTCGCCCGAAAAATCAACGATTCTGTCCAAGAGTCCGGTGAGTCTTTCGAGGGATATGAATTGTTCTTTTGCCGTTTCGTCTGGACGGTAAGGGCAAAGGGCGCAGACTTGGGGACAAGGGACCGCGACCTGAATGTTGTAATAAGCGGGCAGAGTTCGCAGAAGCTCCGGCTTTTGTTCGATAAGTCCGCAATCGCCCGCGCAGGCGAAGCCCGCCTCGGTAAGCCGTTGCAGGAGGAGGCGGTTGCGTTTTGAATCCGTACACAGGCTCAGGCGCAGGGGGCTTAAATCAAGAGGCGCAATATCCGTCTCTATGTCAAAGGCGTTTATATCTTTTTGCAGAACGTCAAAAAGCATATCCCGCGAAACCGGTTTGTCTTCACTGCCAATGAGACTCTTGAGTCGTTCCGCCAAGTCTGGGGCAAGAATTTCTGGCGCTAGTCCGTAGGGATACCCATCCGCAAACGAGTAATCCGCGTGATAGTTGAAGTGCAGTTTCGCAAGCTGTGCGGCAAGCGCAGGGTCGAGCAAAGGGCAGTCAGCCCACGCGAAATAAATCAGGTCAAAGCCAACGGACGTTTCGGCGATGCTTTCAAGAACCGCCAATCTTGTCCATGACGCTTTCACGACTTCCTGAACGCCGTCTATTCGCGCCTGCCCCGCCTCTCCTTTTTCTAAAAGAACAATTTTTTCAACATTTGGGAATAGAGAAATCTTTTTCAAAAAATGAACATCAAGCGTTGGAATAACATTTACAATTTGAGAATTACCCGCATATAGAACAGCGATAGCCTTCATAGTCTTATATATCGGCAAAAAAGGACTCCGACTGAATAATTCAAGGAATTAAATAAGCAAGCCATTGACACCGCAGGCGGCATGGGTAAAAAAATTTTTCAGTAAGGGCTGAAGACTATTGACATTTTTCTTATTCCTGACTAATATTGTCATGTTAGTTCTTGACTAATAATCTTCATATTGAGTAAAGGAGACTCTTATGATTAAAAAGAACTTCGCCAGCATAGCGCTGGCGTTTGGTTTGTCGGCGTCTTTCGTTTTTGCGGAAGGCGAGTTTTCGGTAACGCTGGATTTTTCCGCTTCCGCTTTGGAAGTAGAGAACTCTGGGGATACGACTGATGTGGACAGCTTTGCTGACTCGGCGTTTGAGGACAGCGAATTATCTTTCAGCTACGAGGGCGAAAAGTTTGGGGGCGTAGTAACCCTGGGCTTGCCTGACGCTAATTCACACATCAATATGTCGGAGGACGATTTGATAACCTCATTGTCGTTTTCCGAGCTTTACGCATGGATAAAGCCCTTCGGCGAAATCGTAAAGTTCACTGCCGGGGTGTTTGAGAACACCGATGGAATCGCGGACTACACCGACGACATTGATGACTTTGGTGTCGGCGTTTTCATGCTTGGTGAGGAAGGAGACGCCTTTGCCGAGCCGATGAAGTACTCCAATGCGGCTCTTGTAGACGGTTTCTTGACTGATTTATACTTTGGTCCCGCGACTGTTCAGTTGCTTTTCGGTCCCAACTTGAGTAAGAAACACATGGCGAGCGATATTTTCGGAGATGAGCTTATGGTTGCCGCTTTAGCGGCGAATATTCAAGACTTTTCTATTGAGGATCGCCAATACCGCATTGGCGCACGGGTCTTTGCCGAGTTTGAAGAAGTCGGAACCTTCGCCCTCATGTTCAAGACTTTTCAGTGGCCCAAAGCTGTAATGGAAAAGGTCTTTCTGTTTGCGCTGGGCGGCGATCAGACCGAGTTTGTCGCTCTTTACCCGAATGGTCTGCCCGGCGACTTTATGAATTACCACAATTTCGGCGCGTATGCGGACATTACCGCCATTGAGAATCTTGGGATCATGCTGGGTTATACGGGCTTTGTTTTTGCGAACAGCGACTCAAATGTGAACAGTCCGCTCTTTCACGGCGTTGATTTACGCGCGGCGTGGACGGGTGTCGAAGGCTTGAGTCTTTCCACCCACAACAATGTTTCGTTTGCGGCTGGTTCCGCGGACGAATGGAATTTGCTTGAGACTATAGGCGAGGGGAATTCGTTCCTTAACCTTTACAACGCGATTGGCGCAACCAAGACTATGACTGACACCTTGAGCATCAACGCGCAAATCGGCAACATTCTATCCAAGATAAGCGCGGACGATCAGTCCTCCACCACGTTGACGACCAGCACCCGCGACGAGTTCTGGGCTGAGGCGAAGCTCATCGCCTCTGTCACCGAGGACGTCCAGTTCAAGGTGGGTCTTAAATTGGCGATTGTCAATGACGATGAGTTTGGTTCAGAGGCTACTACAACCACCACCTTCAGCATCCCTGTCGGTATCAGCGTGAGTTTCTAACACGCGAAGCGTGTTTCAATACTTCACATGGGTTGTTGTTTGAAAGGGAGCGACCGACCTCAAGAGTCGGTGCCAGACATCTCAAGAGTCGGTGCCAGACATCATGTCGAGGTGTCAGACATAACCTGTTTGATCGCAAGGTCAAATAGGTAAGAAGTCAGGAGGGGGGCGCTATTTCCAAAACTTTTTGGCACACCGCCACCCTTCTGACGCGCCCCCCTGTCTTCAGACCCGCGGACGCGGGTCTTCCGCCACCCCCCAAAACCTGAAAAGGTGGGGCAAGACAAGGCGCTTTAACACCCCCGCAGGGTGCGCCACCCCCCAACGGACAAGCCTGTTAGACGGCTTCTCAATTGGGCTTTGTTTGCAATTCTATTGTCCCCGCTCGATCCTTAGCGGGCGGGGATTTAGTGTTAATTTTTAATCCTCCTGTCCCCGCTCGATCCTCAACGGGCGGGGACTTTTTTAAAAACAGGCAAATCTTGTTAGATGGCTTCTCAACAGGTTTTGTTTCCCGCCTCCACTGTCCCCGTCTGTAGGCAGACAAAGCCCGAATATGCGAAAAAGCAGTAAAGTACGCCTTTCCACCACATATTTCTATTTCCACCTCTTAACCAAAAGATTTTACTTGCATAAAATCCCAGAGCGAGCTATAATATCCCCTGTTCCTGACAACGGCAGAATGAAGGCTGGTAGCCCCATACAGACTGGCTGTGTACCCATGCAGATCAGATGGGTACACATACGAGTTGAATGTGTACCCATGTATGTCGTATGTGTACCCATGCAGATTGGGTGTGTACCCATATAAGTTAAATGTGTACCCATATGATTTGAATGTGTACCCACATAGATTAAATGGGTACACATATAGGTTGTATGGGTACACATACGGATCACATGGGTATCAATATAGATTAGATGTGTATACATACGGGTTACAGGCGACCGCTTTTGTTTTGGAAATAACTACTCATAAGATAAAGAGAACGATAAATAAAGGAGAAAATATGGTTCGTTATGCCGATTGGCTTTCAACAACGAGAACAGGACAACTAGCGATGGCTGTCGCGTGGTTAAATATGCTGGCGGAACGCGCGGTCGAGTGGAATATCCCCGCAAACATTCAGACAGAACTCGCCGCTCTCACCGCCGCGGCTAAATCCGCGCTCGAACAGTCCCAAAATGAGACTACCCGCACGCCTGTCGCTACCGCTCAGTGCAGGACTGCTTTCGCGGCGCTTGCCGCCAAAATGCGCGACATCAAAAGGCGGTATTTCTATGTACCGCCTCTCTCGGAGGTAGACCTCGTCAGTCTCGGTCTCAAACCCCACGATTCCACCCCAAGCCCAAGCGGAAAGCCCACAGCCCAGGTTACCATAGGAACCTTCCTCGCCGGGCGGCACGAACTCGGCGTGAAGATAGCCTATGTTACCGGCAGTCCCGCGGATCGCGCAAACAAGGGCTACAGGGTGTGGTACCGCGTGGTGGAAGCGGGAGAAACGCCGCCCGCAAATCCCGAAGAACTTGGCAAATCCTTTTACACCAAGCATAAGAAAGAGGTGATCGAATTTGACTTTGGGGATTCGGGGAAGATGGTCTATTTCGCCGCGCAGGTAGAAAACGAGGGCAAGAAGGGACCCTGGGGACCTCTGGTTTCAGCCCTCATTCCGTAGTACCCTTCGTGTGTTGCGGTGTCAGACACCCTGCCTGTGCAGGCTAAACTTGCCCCACCAACGGCGGATCGTCAAAGATGTCTGACACCGCATCGTCTACTAAACCAGTTAGACGGTGGAGCCGGTGATATAAACTGCCGAACACCCACTCAGCCGCTCGTTCCACGAGCCCCGCCTTCACCGGATTCTCCGCGATGTACTCCCGCACCCGCAGAAAGTCCGTTATCCCGCTGATTATCCGGGAATAGAACCGTTCCCCCCAGACGTGCCCCGTCCGTCCAGTCGCTTTGTTCCACGCCTTGGCGAAATTGCACTTTATCCACTGCATTATTTGCGATAAATTGCCGTCTTTGCCCGGCTTTATCGATAAATGGACGTGATTTCCCATGATACAGAAGTCCAACAGTTGGAAACCGAACTTCAGTTTTGCCTTTTTGATAAAAGAAAGTAAGAGCTTCTTGAATCGGGGATCAAGAAGGATCATGTCGGCATGATCAATTTTCGACGTAACATGGTACGTCGCTCCAACTGGGAGTATTCGCAAGCTTCTCATACCTATACTATGGGATTGTCCTGGAATTTGCTTTGGGTCTAACACCGATTTTTTCGCCTTCGTGATAAATTCTTCTCGCAAATACCTAATACCTCGGTGTCTGACACCAGATCCCAATTTTTATGAGCTTGTTAGATGACTTGCGTGGTGTCAGACACCGCACCGATTTCGTGTGTTGCGGTGTCAGACACCACGCCTGTGCGGGCTAAACTTGCCGTTGGGAAGTCGTTAAATACGCCTCGCGTGCTGTGCCTGCCTTTCGGATAACAAGCAGGTTCCGCTTGTTTACAAGCGTAACCGTCAGGTCGGGGTCAGCGGATCATTTCGCACAATACCCGTTGAGAAGTCGTCTGACAGGCTGTGCCTGTGTCTGAAATTGACAAAGGGCGTTTGATTCCGTATACTAACATAATGGCTAAACAGAATAATATGAAAACGCAGACCGCGCAGGACGTAGTTTATGACGAATCGAAAATAAAGACCCTTTCTTCTTTGGAACACATACGCCTGAGGACAGGAATGTATATTGGTAGGTTGGGAGATGGTTCCAACTCGGATGACGGCATCTATGTGTTACTCAAGGAAATCATCGACAACGGCATCGATGAATTTATCATGGGCAATGGGAAAATCATTGAAATCGAGCTGGAGGACGGAACCACCCGCGTGAGAGATTATGGGCGCGGCATACCCCTCGGCAAACTCGTGGAATGTGTATCTGTTATTAACACAGGAGCGAAATATAATGACGACGTGTTCCAATTCTCCGTGGGACTCAACGGCGTGGGAACAAAAGCCGTCAACGCCCTGTCGTCGCACTTCAAGGTCGTGTCAACACGGGAAGGTGAATACGCCTCGGCTGTGTTCAGGCGCGGCGAACTTTTGAGTAGTAAAAAAGGAAAAAGCGGCGAGAAAAACGGTACGTTTGTCGAATTTACGCCTGATGTGGAAATCTTCGGCAAATATGAATTCAACCTCGAATTCATTGAGAAGCGTATCCGCAATTACGCATACCTCAACGCTGGACTCACACTCATCTTCAATGGTAAACTCTACGCCTCTGAACACGGTCTTTTTGACCTCCTCACAGAGGAAATCGGCGAGCAAAACCTCTACCCTATCGGTTACTACAAGGCGGAACACCTCGAATTCGCCTTTACCCACACCAACAACTACAGCGAGGAGTATTTCTCTTTTGTCAATGGTCAATTCACGAGCGACGGCGGTACGCACTTATCGTCTTTTAAGGAGGGTTTCCTGAAAGGAGTGCAGACGTTCTTCAAGAAAGACTACAAGAGTGAAGATACACGGGAAGGCGTTATCGCGGCTGTCGCCATAAAGCTCAAAAATCCAGTATTCGAGAGTCAGACCAAGAACAAGCTCGGCAACTCGGACATACGGGCGACTGTTGTACAAGAAGTCAAGTGTGCGGTGGAGGACTGGCTTCACAAGAACGTCGAATCCGCGAAACTACTTGAACAGAAGATCATCGCCAATGAAAGAATCCGTACCGAGCTTAACGCGGTGAAAAAAGAGGCGAGAGAAGCCGCGAAAAAAATATCGCTGAAAATCCCTAAGCTTAAGGATTGCAAATACCACTTTGAAGACGGGCTGTTGGGAGAAAACTCTATGATTTTTCTCACCGAGGGCGATTCTGCCGCTGGTTCAATGGTCTCAAGCCGCGACGTGATGACGCAGGCGATTTTTTCTCTGCGCGGCAAACCAGAAAATATGTTCGGCAAGAAAAAAGCGGCTATCTACAAAAACGAGGAACTCTACAACTTGATGATGGCGCTCGGCATTGAAAACGATATGGTGAACTTGCGCTATGCGAAAATCGTGATCGCTACGGACGCGGACTTTGACGGATTCCATATCCGAAACCTGCTGTTGACGTTTTTCCTGACTTATTTTGAGGAGCTGGTAACAAGTGGGCGCATCTTCATCCTTGAAACGCCGCTCTTCCGTGTGCGGACGAAGAAAAACACCCGCTATTGCTATACCGCACGGGAACGGGACGACGCAGTCAGGTCGTTGGGTAGCCAGAGCGAGATAACTCGTTTCAAAGGACTCGGTGAAATCAGCCCTCAGGAATTTGGTCAATTCATCGGTAAAGATATTCGCCTCGCGTCGGTAACGGTGAACGCGCTTAAATCCGTGCCACAGGTGCTGAATTTTTATATGGGCAAAAACACGCCTGAACGCCGCGACTACATCATGGACAACTTAGTGGATGACGTGTAGGAAATATTGACAGTGTTTACCCGATACGTACCCCTGCAAATAGGAATATGTCTATTTCTCACCGCCTGCGTTACTGAAGAAGTGAAGATACCCATCTTGCCATGGACGCCGCCGCCAGATCAGCAAATTACCATCCAAAACGACCTTTTGATCGACGTACTCGATTACAAAGACAGCTCTTTGAAAGATATTCCCAGCTGGGTAGCTACGTATTACAATGGAGAGAATATTGAACGTATGCCTCAATATAGCGACAAATACCTTTTTATCAACAGGCAAACCGGTAACAGACTCAACGTTCTTGGTCAATTCTCCATTGAGAAAGATTTTCCCTTGTTAATCGCAAGCCGCGTTCAAAACGCGCTGACGCACGGTCTTAATACCTATCCAGACGCGGTATATGGCGCTTTTTTTGAAGAAACAGTTAAGGCGTTTTACGATGCGAAGTTTGAAGGCGTTCTCAAAGAGGACGATTTCTGGATAAAACGCCAGATTACACGGGAGGACGAGACCCACGGTGAAATATTTGAGTTTTTAACCATGGTGTCAGTCGACAGAAGACTGCTCGCCTCCCAGATAAACACCCTGCTATCCAGCGTGAATCCGTCCAAGCAAGCCACGAAGGACCAAGCGACTGCGGTTATGCACATTAAAAATAACTTTTTTGATAACTTTTGATAGCCGTCCGAATAGAAGACGGCTCTTTTTTACCGCTTCACCAGCTTGAGAACGCCCAGCCCAGAGGTGTCCTGATACGAGCTACCCGATAAATCGTTCCACATAGCGACGCTTTGGCGGGCGCCTTGAGCTGAAGCGCCGTTGATTTGCGCGTCAAAGCCGATAACATCCCCTTCTTTCGCCGTTATCGTCCGAAACGGTATCTTGAGGCTGACGGTGTAACTTCTGCCAGAGACGTTTGTCTGGGACTCGAAGCCTTCAGACATGGACGCGGGGTTAAAGGTCGCTTCGTTGTCAAAATTTACCCGGTATTGACCATCGTCTTTTTCATAAAAGGGCGTCTTTCCGTTGTTTTCGTCAATGAATACTTCTACGGAGTCTTGTTCATAAGCGTTTTGATTCGCCTTGTTCATTTCCGCATTGTTGACATTCACCAACACGTAAAGGCTGGTTTCGTCCCAGAGGATTTTTGCGGTACCGGACGCGCCCTGCCACGCCATAAGATAGCTGTCTATAGGAATCGAGGGCGCTTGGGACCATGCGTCCTCGTCCGGCGTGCCATAGACAGCCTCGGACTGCTTCGCTTCTTTTGTTTCTACATCCACCTTGTTTTCCGCGATGAATTTGTCCGGGTCCAGCGCCGCGAAGAAAGCGGGTTTAGGGCTGAGGCTGTCATCGAACATGGTTGGGCAAGCTTCCTTACGCCAACTAGAGCCGTCATCGGTTCCCCACATGGTAACGCGCCCGATATGCTCCGCGTATTTCTTGAATACGTTGAAAAGCGCGGCATAGACGAGTCCCTGCGTTATCTTCTGGGCATCGGTCTGTTTGCCTCCTTCGCCGCTCTGTATGTCGAGTTCTGTGATACTCACCTCCACGCCGAGGGAGATGAATCGTTGTAGGGAATTTTCCACATTCACGGGATTGGTATGAGAACTATAATGCCCTTGCATACCGATGCCGTCAATGAGCGGTCTGCCGCGGACGTCTGGGTTTCTTTCGTTGATGTCCTTCACCATGTTGTAGACTGCGGTTGCCTTGTTTGTGTTGTCCATGTTGTAATCGTTGTAGTAGAGCTTGGCGGCGGGGTCAGCTTCGCGCGCGGCTTTGAAGACGATTTCCACATAATCCGCGCCGATAGCCTGCAACCAGGGGCTTGGGCGGAGGCTTGCCTTCCAATCTTCTGGGTTAGGGGGATTATCCGCGATGGCTTCGTTGAGCACGTCCCAGGAGACGACTTTGCCCTTGAAATGTTCCACGACTGTTCTCGCGTGGGTGGTGAGGTTAGCGACAGCCTCGTCGCGGGATACGCCATCCTGATTCATCCACGCGGGGGTCTGCTGGTGCCACGCCAGCGTATGCCCATGAACTTTAAGTCCTTGGGAAAGCGCCTTGTTGACAATGGCGTCTGCGTCGTCAAAGGTGAACACGCCCTTGGTCCTCTGTAGGTATTGGGGTTTCATGTCGTTTTCCGCAGTGGCGATGTTATGGTGGGTTGTCAGGATATTGTAAAGCGAGTCGTCCATATTCGCTCCTTTTACGATATTACCGATGAGGAAATAGTCCGCGTAGGCGTCCTTTAGAGTCTGTGGTTCCTGCATGACCGCTTCCTTTTCCTTCACGCATCCGCCTATCAAAAGCGCCGCGAGAGGGCATAAAATGATTCTTTTTAACATAGAATACTCCTTGTTTTAGCCTTGTTAGCACGTTAATGTAGCTTTTTTGCTAACAGATTTTCATTACATCATTGTAATGAAAACAAGAAATTTATTCCAGACTACCTCATGTCTATCTCTCTTTAAAATGAGAAGATTCGGGTGATTCAAGATAGATTGCATCCTTTGTGGAAGCAGGATATAATCCTCGCATGGAATTAGTGATTATTGTAGCCGTTTTTATTATTTTAGTCAGTTTTGTAACAATAGAAGTTCGGCAAGCGCATCTGGATAGCAATCGACAGAAGCGTATAGAAAAAGAATTGCTTGAAAGTGTAACAACATCCGATAGAGGTACATTGTCGGAAAGAGATTTAGTATTAACACTCTTGAAAGCCGGGACGCCAGCGCAAACAATCTTTCATGATCTATACATTAGAAAGTCAAATGGAGGTTTTTCTCAAATTGATTTAGTAGTTCCCACAAAAGTGGGGATTATAGTATTCGAGGTTAAAGATTACAGCGGTTGGATTTTTGGGAATGGAAACCATACGCAATGGACAGAAGTTTTAGCGTATGGTCAAGAAAAATATCGTTTTTATAACCCTATAATGCAGAATAATGGGCATATAGCTCAACTGCGAAAACGTCTTAGGCAGTTTGAGAATATTCCGTTTTATTCAATCATAGTGTTTTACGGCGATTGCGAACTTCGGAATATTCGCTTTGTGCCTTATGGAACATTTGTTGTTAGGCCGTGGAGAGTTTTAGATGTTGTGAACAGTATCATTAATACTAATAAACCCGCCAATTATACTGATAAGAGAGAGATTATCGCAGTATTAAAAGAGGCAGTGGAGAACGGCGGTGACGAGAGTATAAGAATTCAACACATTAAAAACATTAAAAATATGTTGGGTAAAGAGCGGATTTTTAAATAGTTTCGCTAAAAATACAAACTTGTTAGTTGCTATACCTTCGTTGATAGGGAGGTATTTCAAAAAACCCTTCTTTAAATAAACTCGCCAAATCATTGGTATTACTTTTTGCTATAGACATAAAAATTCCTTTAATAAAAGCGGCAGAGCAGGACGCTTTAAAACACCCAAATAATCAGGAGGGGGGCTCTATTTCCAAAACGGAGGTGTTTACCGCCGCCTTTGTGTCGCGCCCCCTGTCTCCAGACCCCTTCGGGGTCTTCCGCCACCCCCCAACCGACAAGGGACGCGGTGTCTGACACCACCGCCACTGCCCAAATAACAAAGAACAGGAGACCCGCGCTTCGATACCTCTTTCTACTCTTTGCTCGCCCGTCTTCCTTTGCTCATTACTAACTGTTCATTACTCATTATTCTTCTTCCTTTACTCATTACTATTTACTCATTGCTCATTGCTCTTGGAGGTTCAGAAGTTATACTGTAGATGTTTGCGATTATAATCGGAACTATCTAGCCTTTAATTTTAATGTTCTACAGTATAATTTAATGGGTTGACAGTATAACGCGGAAAGGTTATACTATAATGGTAATGGGCTTTTTTATGAGAGGTAGTCGCCATCTTTTATGGAAAAGGCTCAAATTTTATTATTAGGAAGGTGTTTTTATGCCAAATTCTGACTATATCATAGCCGCCGATGCCGCTTTTTTTGAGTGGGTGAAGCATTTACTCGGCTTTGTCTTACAAAACTTTGCAATATGGAATATTCCAAGCCCGCAGACGACCCTTGTCCCCCTTGCGACCGAGTTTGATAACGCTTATGAAGCGTGCAAAAGCCCAAATAGAGGGAAAATTGATACCCAAAAGAAGCATGACGCCCGTAAAAAGCTAGAAAAAGAACTCCGTATCTATAACAAGGCGTATCTGCTGTACAATCCGGCGGAGATCGGAAGAGCGTCGTGTAGGGAAAGAGTGTACGGAT
>JAISCD010000054.1 GCA_031265825.1 Treponema sp.
ATACCTACTACAGAAAACTATTATGTGGACTGGAGCGCGAATCTGATCGCCGTGTCCATCCTCCACAAGACGGAACTGGGCTTGCCAGAAGGCAAACTCACGGAGTTACAAACCCTGCACAACGAGGTGAAGGCTCTGCATGAGCTGTGCCAAACCGCGGCTCACACGAAGCTGGATATGCAGGCGAAGAATGAGAAGAAGAAACTGCTCATTCACCTAGAGGAGGTCTTTATTCGGAACAACTTGCAGAACAACGATGCGATGACCGACAACTTGCGGGAGGCGTTGGGCATCCCGATACACGACACCACGCCTTCGCCTGTGCCCGCGCCGGAGGGTATCCCAGAGATTGAGATAGGGACGCCGCATCCGCGCACCGTGCAGATCAAGTTTCGGGACGAACACGCGGCGCGTTGGGGGAAACCCGAACACGTGCACGGGCTGGAGTGCGTGTGGGAGCTTATGGAGGAGCCGCCCGCCAAGGTGGGTGATCTACTCCATTCTGACTTTGCCACGAAGAATCCGCTAGAACTAATGTTTGAGGAAGATCAGCGCGGGAAAAAGGTATTCTTTGCGGCGCGTTGGGAGACCGGGGCGATGAAGAAGGGGAAATGGAGCGATATATTCAGCGCGATCATTCCCTAGGAGGTCGAAGCGGGGCCCGCCTTGCGCGGCTCTGCATAACACAAGGAACTTGCCCGTATGGGTGGGTAATAGCGCCATGAAACAATCTTTGTGGCGCATTATTTATAACTTTGTTGCTAAAGTAAAGGAGAATAAAATGGCAAAGAGAAAGATTTTGTGGATGATATTAGGAATAGCGACTCTGTATCTGGCGTCTTGTGAGACTTACAGGTATTACCCTGTTCCAGAAGAATGGACTAGAGGATTGACGACGACTATCGAAATGCCGGACATACCAATAGATGAAGTATGCGCTAAACTCGTGTTGTCCTGTATTGATATACAGCGTATCCCTATCTATAGTGGGTATCGATTAGAAATACAAACGAAAGAAAGAGACTTGATTATTGTATCTGTTAATATTTCTATGTCAGAAGACATCGAAGCATCAATAACACCCGGATTATGCCGTCTAAGTTTAAAAAAGGTACATGAAATTTGGGCAAAAAGTGAAACAGATGCTCTGGAAAAATTTAATCGGCAAGAGACAGGGTGGAAGTTGTTCATAAATGAACTGAGCAGGCGGCTCCTTATCTCTGATGAAATCGAGAAGCTGTACCAGGAGGCGTTTTTTCAATACGAAAATAGGGGATATTCCAGCGCCGCAGACTACTTTTATAAGATAGCGATGTTGGACCCTAACGACGAATATGCCATACTACTCTACGGGGACAGTCTATCAAATACCAGTACAAGACCGTTGGCAATAAAAGTATACGACTTGATTCCCAATAATGAAATTGCCCAGGAGAAAAAGCGCGTGATTGGGCAAGAGGTAGCGGAAGCGTGGAGAGTGCAGATAGCGCAGGAGGCGGAAGAACGAGAAAGGCAGAGAGTGCGAGAGGAAGAACGGAAAAGGCAACAGGCGGAAGCAGAGGAACAGCAGCGACAGCAAAGAGCCGCGGATATGGCGGCTTTGTCAGATTCCTTGGTCGGACTTGCGGGATCGATAGCCCAGCTTCAGCAGAATAATACCAGCACGGCAACCAGCGCCCCCGCCACATCAATCGGCAATCAGGCTTCTTCATCAAACAGTACTTCATCATCAGGCGGCAGTAGTCATATAGCGAATAATTCGGGCGCGGCGCAACGTAATTACAACACCCTGTCTCGGGCGGCGGAAGGTCATTATAATAATTTGGTCAAGGCATTAGAGAATGATAGCTCATCTCCCACTCAAAGCCATAGTTCCCGAATTAGAGAGTTAGAAAGGAATTTAAGGGACTGCCAGAGACAAATGAGAGAACTTCGAGCCGAAGCTGAAAGACAGGGAGTCAGAATTGGAGCCTCATATTATGAAACAGTCTCGCCATAATGTGATTGCCTTATAGAAAAAAGTGT
The DNA here is from genome assembly GCA_031265825.1 of Treponema sp. Classification (GTDB taxonomy): domain Bacteria; phylum Spirochaetota; class Spirochaetia; order Treponematales; family Breznakiellaceae; genus JAIRKH01. The sequence goes on from JAISCD010000054.1 coordinate 2,026, forward strand.
CTGACACCCGTATAACTGTTTATCCAGAACCGCCATTCGGCGGCTCTGATTTTGTAACGTCCTTCATATTGACATAAAATTAAAAACAAGATATAAAACCATTATGATGAAATTTATTGGCAACTGAAGTAGTAACAGGGACAGATACTGCCGGAGGGCGAAGCCTTCCGGCGGCTTATCACAAGTACGCCGCGTTGCGGCAAAAGATGATATATGGAATGTATAGAAAAGCTCATTGCTTTTTTATGTAAAGGAGAAAATATAATGGATATAATCCAATTGGTGATAGCGACGATTACGCTCATTGTTGCGATCATCGCCGCCTTCTTCGCGTTCAAAATTCCCCGCAAAATAATGATAGATCAGCGCTATTCCGATCTACTAAAGGAATACCGTAGCAGTGAAATGGGGGTGGCAATACTTTCGGTGTTTCGCTTCTATACTAGAGATTGCAAAAGTAACATTGATAGAATTGTCGATGAATACAAGAAAAAATACAAAGCACAAATTGGTGATCCGCTTGCACGCGGGGAGACCACCATCAATTACTCCCAGACGCTCCATTTTCAAAGGCGGCTAATTTCGCAATTCTATTACGATATGGCGTGCTTACGTTATAATGAGTGCTGTCCGCGGTTATCAACAAAACAACTGCTGTATTGGTTTACACCGAGGGAGGTACCATTGCTCGCTATCGTCCTTCACATGGCTAAACCGTCAATGGAAGTATTTGAAAAAGCTGAAAATGTCCCAGACCCCAAATACCGTTTGCAATGCACCTCCCATGATAACAAAGTGCTTTCAATGAACGAGATGTTGTATAAACTCTACAAAGAAGCGAAGGAACTGGTCAAAAAACTACCAAGCGATGATGCTAAACTTACATATAATGTAAACGGTCGCTGGGGATTGAATAAGTAGGGACAGATACCGTCGGAGGGTATCGCCTTCCGGTGGCTTATCACAAGTACGCCGCGTTGCGGCAATGAAATCCTGTCAATAGAAAAAAGTGTCTGACACCCGCATAATTGTTTATCCAGAGCCGCCTAGCGGCGGCTCTGATTTTATAACGTCCTTCATTACGCTATTCCGTCTGTACGGCGATGTTTGTAGCGGCGTCTCGCGCCCGCCTGTCCACGTCCCAGACCGCTTCAAGCGTCAATTCGCCTGCCCAGTCTTTTTGTAGAACTTCCGCAACAATTACATTTATATCCAAGAACCCAATTTTTCCCGCCAGAAACAGAGCGACCGCCGCCTCATTCGCCGCATTGTAGGCGGCAGGGTATAGTCCGCCTCTGTGAGCGGCTTGGTAGGCTAAAGACAGGAGGGGGAATCTCTCCGTATCGGGCGGCTCGAAAGTAAGTGTGAGCGCTGAAAAATCAAGGTTATTGATAGTAACAGGCGCCTTTTCAGGATAAAACAAGGCGTGCTGAATAGGCAGACGCATATCAGGGCTGGACATTTGCGCGTAAACCGAACCATCTTTGAAGCGAATCATGGAATGGACAATGCTCTGGGGGTGCACGATTACTTCTATCTTATCAATGTCAACGCCAAAGAGTCTAACCGCCTCAATGACTTCAAGCCCTTTATTTGCCATAGTCGCGGAGTCTATAGTGATTTTCGCTCCCATGTTCCATGTCGGGTGTGTGAGAGCGTCTTGTGGAGTAACCTTTGCGAGCTGTTCGTGAGAGAAGCATCTGAACGGCCCCCCTGACGCTGTAAGGATTATTCTGTCGAGGTTATCCCTGCCGTGCGCTTCCAGAAGTTGAAAGATCGCCGAGTGTTCCGAATCTACCGGTATAATACGACAATCCTTCTCTTGCGCCCTCTTCAAAAGAAGGGGACCCGCCATGACAATAGTCTCTTTATTGGCGAGACAGAGACTTGCACATCCCGCATCAACTGCGGCAAAAGAAGGCATAAGCCCCGCGGAACCTGCTATACCGTTTACCACGATTTCCGCACCTACAGAAGCTAACGCACGGGAAAGCCCTTCCTCGCCCATATAATGAATCCGTCCGCTGAACGGTGTATCATTCGGCGCGTTCTGTCCTGAAAGCGCTAGTTCTGCCGAGCGGAACTCATCCCCAAGAGCAAGGAGTCCCTCTCGGTTAGTATACGCGGAAAAGAGAATCGGTTCAAAATACTCGCTATTCCGCCGAATTACATCAAGAGCGCTCCTGCCTATAGAGCCTGTCGCGCCAAGAACGGCTATCGTTCTTTTCTTTGTCGTCATACAA
>JAISCD010000076.1 GCA_031265825.1 Treponema sp.
AAGCTGAAGTTCAATTTTCAGCTATTGGATTTCTGTATCATGGGAAATCACGTCCATTTATCGATAAAACCGGGTAAGGACGGTAATTTATCGCAAATAATGCAATGGATAAAGTGTAATTTCGCCAAAGCGTGGAATAAGATGAATGGACGGAAAGGTCACGTGTGGGGGGAACGGTTTTATTCACGGATAATCAGCGGGATAACGGACTTTTTGCGGGTACGAGAGTACATCGCGGAGAATCCGGTGAAGGCTGGGCTCGTGGAACGAGCCGCGGAGTGGGTGTTTGGCAGTTTGTATCACCGGCTCCACCGCCTGACTGGTTTAGTAGACGACGTGGTGTCAGACACCGACTAACCCTTGGGGGGTGTCGGAAGCCCGCTCTGCGGGCTGTAAACAGGGGGGCGCACCACAAGGGCGCCTGTGTGCCAATCACGTTTAGGGAAAGACGCGCCCCCTCTTACTTATTGTCTCCTGCCTTGCGGCGGTGCACCCTTCGAGTGTTTTAAAGCGCTCCGCCTCTTCTTCTAACAACGAGTAGGTTCCGCTTGCAAGCAAGCGTAACCGTCAAGACGGGGTCAGCGGGTCCCCCTTTCGTACAACAACCGTTATGAAGTCATTAAACAGGCTATGCCTGTCAGAAGCGCCACGTCATATAAAAGGACAATCCAGACAATAGGATAGTTTGGAGCAAATCTGAGTCTGCGCCGCCGCCTTTTGATGAGGTATCTGTTTCTAGTTGTTCAAGACCAACCGGGATGATCAAAGTCTTCCGCAAACCGAAAGATGCCTGTGTTTTGCCGACAGGTAAGGCGTTCCACCCCACGCCAAGACGCAAGAAAATCCCAAGCATACCGCGAATATTCCTAAACCCGTAGCCCGATCTTTCTTGTCCACCGAAAAGGTTTTTATTCTTGTAATTAACCGTCCAAGAAAAGTGGCTAGAAAAGACGTGTGCTGTTGACGCGATTGTCTCAAAGAAGAACTGCGGTAGATTCGCTGGGGAAAACCGAAGATTAAAGACGAAAAGACCAGCGTTTATGTTGAATTCACCGTTTATATAATAAAAGATGTATGGGAAAAGCCAATAATGCTGGTTTGAGTCGGTCAATCCACCGTCTAAAGAACCTTCAGCGTAAGCCCAGACTGCGGAAACGCCAAGTTTCCACCCTCGCACCTCAAAGGAAAAGGTGTAAACACCTGCGAAACCACTGTCTTTTGATGAAAAGAGCTGGATATTATCATTGTTGAAGACATTTAAACCAAGAGAGATATAATAAAACGCCGCGGAATGACCCTTATACGCCGTGGAAACTCCAACAATCTTTGCCTCTGGCACGTCAGGCTTGCCGAGAGCCCAATAGAGCGAACCGTCTTCCCACTCGGCTTCGCCCCAAAACATGGACGGCTCGATGGTAAAACCCCGCAACCGCAAAGGAAGACGCAACCCCAGAAACGCACCCGCGCCGCCCTCGCTATTAACCGGAAAGCCCAGAGCGTCAGAATAAAAAGACCCGTGATGGAAAGCCCCGAAAGCAAAATTAACGCCGAAAATCGGCGCGTCAAAACCCAAACGCCCGGACAACGCGAAAGGGCTGACATTCGCGGCTGATAAGTCAGACCCTGCTTGTAAGACGGTGAAATCCGCCCATGCCTCGGTGCCATTTTGAATATGGCGCAGGGAAATCCCGCTTTCGGCGTATCCTGAACTGCCATCGTTATTGACAAGGAGAGTTCCCGCTTCGCCGTATACGGTTACTTGCGCGAAAATCGGCGGGGCGTTTGGGAAAACCAACAGTAGGGCGAGGAAGAGAGAAGCGGAGACGCTCTTATAAAGCCTAATGATACACGTGTTCATTTGCATCTCCGCTCCAAATGTTTTACTGGTGGTATTTGACGTAAATCTTTTCAGCTATGTCGATGTTAAATCCGCCGCCGAGATCAGCGCTAGACAGTTCATTTATATTATCAGGGATAACATTGCCTATGACTTGCTTCACATTATCAAGCTTTAGTTTGAAACCGATATACTCGTAGTCCTTGATTTTGTCTTGAGCCGTGATAGCGGTTCCCTGATCGCCGTTTTTGTAGCCATAGAATTGTGGAATTGTCGAGCTACCGCCCTCCGTAACCACTAGATTAGTGATCGCGAGCTGACCCGCTGTGAAGAGCTTGCCCATATCGATGGAAACGAGCGCATCGGTGGCAGTATTGTTGTATGTTGAACCGGAACCTTCTTTCACATAGAACATGCCGTTGTCATTGATAGCGGTCTTCAGCTTAGAGAGTCCGTCTTTGATCCACTCGAATTCCTTAATCTGATCTATAGCCGCTGGTGGATAGTTTCTTGTATCGCCGATGATGGTGTCATACGCCGCAACCATAGAGTCGATGGCTTTGCTGTAGTCATTTTTTGCAGTGGCCAAAGTCGCGCCGTTATCCCTGCTCTTCAAGAAGTTGCTCTTGAGTGGCAGAGACGTTGGGGGAATATCGTCAATGATGTCCTCATTCCACGAAGCGGTTTTGAGGAAGACGAGGTCAGTTGACCAATCATAAGCCTGAAGGAATTCAAGGCTTGCCTTAACCACCCGCATGGAAGCCAAGATCAGGGAGATTTCCGCCTTGCCGATATAAACAGTCTTACTTTCAAATAGTTCGTCCATACCGAGCGCCTCTATTATTCTCCCATCAACGTCTATGGTATTAGTGCCTAAAGTGTTGATGCGCGCTTCAACTTCGTCAAGACTTGCGCCGAATACGCTTGTAACCACGCCGTCAAGTAACTCATTGAGTCCGTTGGTGTTCTTGTCTAAAAGGTTTGCGAAGAGTAGGAACGGCTGGAGTGCGATAGTATATACGGTTTTGTCGCCTACGATGCCTATGTTGTCTTTATAAGCGTTGTTGTTTGTGAACCAATCGGGCACAGAGAAGCCTAAGAAGCTACCGCCTTTCTCATATTTAGGCGTGGTGGATACTAGTGTGTAACTCTCGCTTCCCCAATAGTAATAACCGGGGACGGTATACCCATTGGGTTTCCATCCTTCTCCGTCGTACCAACTAACCCAATTCTCTTTGTCGTCATAATACCACTCAACCATTTCATAATAATCCTCTAGCCAATCACCGGAGATCAGTCCGTTTATGGTTGCGGGGTAGTTGGTTATGCCGAGTCTGTTGCTTACGAGACTGCGAAACTCTGTGGATACCGGGATTGACGCGAGTTTTGCTAAAGACGAATACACGATGGCTTTGTCGTCTTTCGGGAAAGCCCCGTAAGCCGCGTCAAAATAACCCACTGCGCTATCGATCTTTTGGTCAAGCAGGCTGTCTATGCCTGCGCTTATGAGGGTGTTAGCGTTTTCTGCTTCGTCAAATTGAGCGCTTACCGTTACATTCTGCGCGGGCAAGACGAAGGTACGTCCGCTGATGGGGGTATTTGTACTACCGTAGGTGTACTTTAGTGTATCCTCTTTGAGAAAATAACCATCCTCCGGTGTAACCGTCAGCGTTATCGTTGTACCTTGTTGTCCGGATTGGGGGTTAGCGGTGATGGTTCCGTGTGTAAGCTGGGCGATAGTTACGGTATAAGTACCCTGAGGAACCTTCTCAAATTCGCCTTTGATCGTTACGTTTGATGCTGGGAGGTTAAAGGTGTAAGGATTACTGCTTCCGCCGATAGGGGTGGTGTTTGCGCCGATTTTGTAAACCAAACTTTCGGCTTTCAGGACGTAACCTTCTGCGGGGTTTACCGTAACGGTGATGACTGTTCCCTCTTTGCCGCTTTTGGGGGTAGCATCGATTGTCCCGTTGGACGTAGTTTCTACGCTCACTGTGTAAGATGAATCGCTCGGCTTCTCTTCATCTCCGCCGCAGGCGAAAAAGACGAGCGCTCCGAGCGCCAAGCCAAGAACCGCAGTCCTTGTCAGATAGTTTTTTTTGCTTTTTTTCATAAAAAGCTCCTTAAAAAAAAGATGTTCCTTGCATACGCGAGGAAAATATCAAAAAAGAGGACGAACCGCATTGTATCTATCAAACTGTTTGATTATACTATCAATGCGTTTCGACGTACCTTGGAATCGATGTGTCCTTCCAAGAATCATTCGGTTCCAAGGGTTCCTCTCTATTGAGCGATGAAAACCCTTGTCTAAGGAACCCCCGCGAGAAAGGGGAATCTCTACGGTCTCCTGTGAATATATAGGTACTAGAATGGTATGGGGGGGGGGGGTACAATCAGAACCAGAAAGCAGGCGGCATGATCAACCGAAGGGTTTCTTGTCAAAGAGTCGCGCCTGTTTTCTATGGTATGAGTATGGCTAACAATATGTAAACAAGTTTTCCTTAGCATGGACGACATTTTACACCTAATCGCCTCCTTTTGTCAACAGGCAAAGCCTGTTTAAATACTTCATAACGGGGTTTTGTACGACAGGCAAGCCTGTTTAAATACTTCTTAATGGGTTTTGTACGAAAGGTGGCGCCGCTGACCCCGTCAGGATGGAACCACGCGCAAGCAAGCGGAGCCTGTTCTAAATCAGAAGAGTAAAAGGTGGTGCCAGACACCAGCAACGAGATCAGGCAAAGCCTGTTTAAATATCTCACATGGGGTTTTATGTGAAAAGAGACGCCGCCGATCCTATCATAATGAGCTTATTCAGTATGAGGAGGGGGGCGCTATTTCCAAAACTTCTTAGCAAACAGTCGCCTATGTGTCGCGCCCCCCTGTCTACAGACCGCGCAAGCACAGCGGGTTGCATAGAGGGCGCGGTCTTCCGCCACCCCCCTACCAACCCGCACGGCGGGTCTACCCACAGAAAAATTGACCCTTTCTTCAACAATTTGGTTTATAGTTTTTATGTCTTCATCGTCCCATGTTCCAAAATATTTCAACATTCTTTGCTGTTTTGTGCTTTTTGTATCAATCGGTTTGGTAAAAGTTATAAGTACTTCATATTGACCTTTGACAGGAATGGGTTCTATCGGTTTAAAGATATTTCCGTCAAAAATGGCCTTGATTGTTTGCATGGCGGCTTATCCTATGGATTGTTATATTATTTTTAAAATATAAGTCCGAAAGAAAGAAACATTTACCTTCTTTCTTTACTTCCTTCCCTTCGGACTTCCTTCTTTTACTTCTTATACTTTTTCGCCTTATTGGATTTTACGGTCAATTCCTCTTTATGATAGATTCTTCTTCGTGGTACATTGTGTTAGAGGCTGGGTTTTGGCTAGACTTTCACGGTAAGGTGAACCGCGAAGCCGGCGATTTCGTCCTTGAGGTAGATGAATATGAGCTTACCCTGGGGATTATATTTTGCGGTAGCCTCATCAAAAACGACCCCGCGGCTCTCTAAATGGAACCTCGCCCTTTCGACGTTATACGCGCCGATAGCAAGATGCCCGTGGGTTCCCCTTCCGATGTTGTTCATCAATTCAATGCCTTCGCTTGCGAATATAGAAGCGGATGTTTCACGAGCAGAGAAGCCGAAGGCTTTAGCGAAGAAGTCTGCCGCGGATTTTGAGCCGTTGTCCGTGTTTATTCCGATATGAACCATTGATAGACCCAACAACGCCGCGACAGCATCCTTGCAACTCTTCGTTACACCCGCGAAGTCGCCCGCATTAATGAGCGCCTTATTCGCCATCCAAGAGCCGCCGCAGGCAAGTATTTTGTCAAACTTGGCATAATCCGCGAGGTTTTTCGCGTCTATGCCGCCGGTAGGCATAAATGTCAGAGACGTGTAGGGCGCTGACACAGCCTTCAAATAAGCTAAACCGCCCGCCTGTTCAGCAGGGAAGAACTTCACGGTTGTAAGCCCAAACTCCATCGCCCTTTCCATATCAGACGGCGTAGCGCACCCCGGCACGACCGGAATACCCTTATCTACGCAATATTGAACCACCGTCGGGTTGAGACCTGGGCTTACGATGAAAGATGCGCCGGCTGACACAGCCTCATCAGCCTGCTGTGCGCTCAGAACTGTCCCGGCTCCAATGAGGAAATCGGGCGATGCCTTGTGAATACGCTGAAGGCTTTCGAGGGCGCTCGCCGTGCGGAAGGTAATTTCCGCGCACGCCAATCCTCCTTCCGCAAGCGCGGACGCTAAAGGCACAGCCTTCTCCGCATCATCAATGACGATCACCGGCACTATGCCGATCTTACCAATTTTTTCTAAAACCGCTTGCATATTTCCAACTCCTTTATATTGAGAACCCGCGGCTCACGCCGATTATTCCGCGATTATGGAATAATCGCCTTAGAGATTTCTCCCCATGGCCCCTTATCTCCCTTGTTATTCTCCCAACGCGGGCAAACGTACAAAGACTTCCCCCGTTGCGTCTCGTCAAACGAAAAGGTATAAGGACTCGCGGTATCAAAGACCGAACTCTTCAGATCAGACTCCGACTCTGGCGCGCTATCCATAATAGCCCACCGTAATTCTATCCCGTGAACGTACTCAGGCTTCCCCCGTTTCTCACTACCAGAATCCCTGAAATGAATAGAAACCTGACGGATGATCGCAACATCAAATTCCAATTCCGGGATGGTCTTTGGCGCCGGAGTAGGCGTGCGAGCCGTCTTGTGTAAGGGCAAACCCATGTTTTCTTTGTCCGAGTCGCTTACTTTTGGGTTATAAATCAACCACGCTTTCACAAAGGCGCGTAACGCTGACTTCAGTTCGGCTTGCGTTTCGTTCTTTGCGTTAATATCGACTCTCCCATGATTCGGCTCTTGCGCCTTGTTAAACGCCGCAACAAACGCCGCTAATTTTGCTTGAATAGGCGTTACTTCCGCTTGATCAATACCGAAAATAGTTAAATTCGCCAACACATAGGCTATTAACGTCTGCGCCCATTGAAGAAACATTGCTTCACTTGTAGGGACATAATCTTTTGTTTTCATTCTTATAACTCCTTTTTTACTATACCCATGACCCGTTTGATACATAGAACAACCCGTTTGATACATAGAACAACCCGTTTGATACATAGAACAACCCGTTTGATACATAGAACAACCCGTTTGATACATAGAACAACCCGTTTGATACATAGAACAAGTCTGAAGGTATACCAACACTACATTTTCTAAAACGTAATAATAAGTATAACACACTAATTGAGTAATGGCAAGCTTAAAATAAAAAAAATTTAAAAATATTAGCGTATTTGGGGAATACGCCCCTCTTCTTATATTCTTGGACGAATTTACCACGAAGTCAAGGAATAATAAAAAAACCTTATAACAGAGCTTGACAAGAAACGGTCGGTAGATTAAGATCGCCCCTTTAACGTGAGGTAGAAAGATGTTGGCTTATGTGATTAAAGCGGAGTTGCGTGGGGACTATAGGATTTATATTGAATTTAATGATGGACTTAGCGGTATGATTGATTTTAAGGATAAAATTACCACAGACCATCGAGAGATAATAAGCGAACTTGTTGACAAAAATAAATTCAATAAAATTAAGGTCGAGCGGCATACATTATGTTGGGAGAATGGCGTTGATTTTGCCCCTGAATACTTGTATGAGCAAATAAAAACGCGGCGGCATATTTCATAGGTTTAAAGATGTCTTGTTCTACCCATCTTTTATATGCGGAGGCTGTGCGGTTGCAAGGTTGGGGGCTGGAGACAGGGGGGCGCGACAGAAAGGCGACTGTGTGCCGAGAAGCATTGGAAATAGCGCCCCCCTCATACTGAAGGAAGAATTATACATTTAACTCATTTTTTGAGGTTAAAAAGCGCTGGAAAAGTTACTTTTTGGTTAAAAAGGTTATGTCTGACACCGTGCTATTGAATAGGCTCCGCTTGCTTGAGCATGGTTCCGTCCTGTCGGGGACAGCGGCGACCCCTTTCTAACAATAACCCGTATGAAGTATTTAAACAGCCTGCGGCTGTTATACGTTTAACACGACTTCGGTACGACCCGTGCCGCCAAGTTCAGGACGGGAGAAGTGAAAGTCAAGCACGCACGCCTCGTTTTTAAGAAATTCATGCACGCCTTGACGTAAAATGCCGTCCCCCTTACCATGAACCACCGAAAAACGGGCTAAACCAGAGAGAATCGCGCCATCGAGCTGCCGCCTCATCGTAGCCAACGCATCATCAAGCCTCATGCCAAGCAGATTCACCTCAACCAACGCCTCGTTCTCAGCTACAAACTCTGTCAACACAACAGGTTTTTGCGCCTTATGAGCATGGACAAGCGGAGAAAGAACATCCGCCGGAAACGTCAACTTAACAGAGCCCGTCTCCACAAGGAAAACGCCGCCCTTCTCTTGACGCACAATCGTCCCACATTGCCCGCGATCACCAATCGATACCTCCATCCCAACACTCAGAGCAACATCAGCCCTCTTCTCCCCACCCGACTTGGAAAGATTAAGGTCTTTGACAGATTTCTCTTCATATTCCTCAGCAGTATTAACCGAAACCTCGAAGTCATGAAGGAATTTCTTGACCTTGAGAGTCTTTTCCCGCGATATTTCACCCTCTTTCAGCTCCCTCACAAGGTTTTCGAGTGTTTTCCTTCCATAGCCAAGCAATTCCTTGAGACTTATAAGACCAGACTCAGCAAGTTCAGCCTCTTTTTGTTTAAGACGTAAGGATTCGAGAGCAACTTTGCGCTCATCCTCCGCAAGACGCGCGGTTTTCGTAGCATATTCCGCGAGATCCTTGTCTAATTGCGCCTGTTTTTGCCTAAGACCCGCAATGAGCGTTGAAACGTCAGAGTGATTCTCCCCAAGATACGCGCGCGCGGACGCGACAAGCGCAGGCGGCAGACCATTGCGAGACGCGATGTCAAGCGCGTGACTCTCACCCGGCACACCCATAACGATGCGGTAAAGCGGCGAAAGAGCGGCGCTATCAAACCGCATCGAGGCGTTTTCTACGCCGGGGCGCGTGTAACCATAGTTCTTCAACGCGCTATGGTGCGTCGTAACGATGAGACGCGCCTGCTTCTCAATGAAGAAGTCCATGACCGCCATCGCAAGCGCCGCGCCCTCGGTCGGGTCTGTGCCTGAACCGAGTTCATCAAGCAGGACGAGCGACTGTTCACCAGCAGAGCCCGCGATTTCCGCCATGTTAGCGATGTGTCCTGAGAACGTGGAAAGAGATTGACTGATTGATTGCTCGTCCCCAATGTCAGCGAAGACCCCATCAAAGAACGGCACGACCGAGCCTTCGGCTGTAGGAAGCGCAAGCCCCCATTGGTTCATCAAGGCAAGAAGACCGACCGTCTTCAAGGCGACCGTCTTGCCGCCGGTATTGGGACCAGTAACGACAATAGCGCGGACGCCAGCTTTCATGGCGAAATCAATAGGCACAGCCTTCACGCCCAAGAGCGGATGCCGCGCCTGCTTCAGGGTGAATTCGCCCGTTTCTTGCCCATAGTCCGCAAAAACGCCCTTTGTCTCAAAGGAATAGCGCGCCCTTGCCCGTAAAGTTTCAATACTGACGATCTCTTCGTGGAAACTTAACAACAAATGGCGGCTTTCTGCGATTCGGCTGGTCATTTCACGGAGAACACGGAGTATTTCTGCGGAAAGCCGCCGCGTCTCTATGAGAATCTCGTTGTTTTTCTCCACGACCTCTTCTGGTTCAACGAAAATGGTCTGCCCTGTCGCGGAAACTTCATGCACGATACCGCGTATGCGCCCGCGAAAGTTTGCCTTGACAGCTAAAACAAGGCGACCGTCTCTCTGTGAGGGCGTAGTTGACTGGAGTAGACGTGTCTCGCCGCCGTTTGTATAGCGGGAGACCGCGCTATCTAGTTCTCGGCGCAAGGTTCGTATCCGACGGTTGATTTCTTGAAACTCAGGCAGGTCTTTCATCTCGCCGTCTCGTTTGATCACACGGAATACCTCGCGGGCAATATGAGAACAGTCCGGGATTGCATCTAATTTTTCTGAAAGGAGGTTGAATCGCGGGTCGTGTGATATTTTACCAGCTCTGCTCATACAGAGCCAGTGTTTCAGTCGTCCGCCGCGTTCCACGAAAAGTCCGATTGCAAGGGCCTCATCAACGTCAAGCGCACCGCCGAGGACCGCGAGCTTGGGCAGGATACCGCCGATGCTGGGGAGGTCTTCGCGGGGTTCCGCGCCGCCGTCATTCATGCACTCCACGATGGCTGAAACCATCTGTTTCAATTCCGCGGCTTTCTTCGCGTCAAAAAGCGGCGTTTCTTCAAGTAAACGCGCCTTTGCCTCCGCACTCGTCGAACACTCGGCGGCTCGTCGGCGTATTTCATCAAATTCTAATTTTGTTAGGTAGCTTTTCATAGGGTAATAGAGAGATCAAGTGCGGACACGGTTAAACCGTCAAACGCCGTCTTGGTTTATTGTTGTAATAAAAGTCTAATGGGTTTGTATAATGGGGAAAATAAGGGGAAAAAGTCTTATTTTGAAGTTGTATCTCAAATCTTTCAAATAACGAATCTCTTTCCCCTATCTCACTCAAGAATCTGCCGAATGTGCTAAAGCACACCTCGCTGTTTCAGTTCGATAATATAAGAGTGATATTTCTGATCAGACATGGCGATATGAGTGAGTATCCAATCTTTAAGAAAGCGAACAAAGGTGTTTGGTACAAACAGTTTGCCATTTTCAAATTCTCCTACATTTTCTAGGACAGTTTTGACAAAACTCTCATGCTGTTTCTTGTGTTCCACTATTTCTGGATATTTGATTCTCTCCATAATTTGTTCCTCGGCGGAAAAGTGAAACTTCACATATTCTACAGCCCTGTGAATGACGCTCCTAAAATGTTCACGCGCCGCTTTATCTCCAAGCTGACACGCATTGTAAAGCTCATTGGTTAGATTGAGCAATTCTTGGTGTTGCCGGTCAATGGCAGGAATACCTACCGAATAGCGGTCTTCCCATTCAACAAAAATTTCATCACGCATATAAACTCCTTTAGATATTATTAAAATGAGTATATATTCTTTTTGTAAAAAAAGAAAGAGACTCTATAAGAAGAATTTTACGATATTAGAATAGTCTCCGCTTACTTGCAAGCAGAGCCGTCATGACGAAGTCAACGGGGACTCTTTTCGTACAACGCCCATTATGAAGTCATTAAACAGTCGTACCTGTTTATAACTTTACCAATTCATACGCTTTACTGCCCAATCCGATTGCCTCGGCGTGGTCTATGGTCAAAAGTCCGTTCCGAGACTCGATACGTTCAATGAGGTCTTGTCCATCAGGAGCCGCGTATACGAGATCAACACAGGCTTGATCGAGCGCCACCGGATCAAGGGACGCAAGGATTCCGATGTCCGCCGTAGTTGGGGCGGTTGGATTGCCGTTACAGTCGCAGTCAACGGATAGGTGATTCATAACATTGATATAAAGAATTTTACCCCCAGCCGCATCGGACACCGCTTTTGCGGCTTCAGCCATTGATTCAAGAAAAGAATTTTGCGCGCCACTCCAAGGATTGGTGAGGCTTTTACCAGCGCTGTGTATCCATGCTTTTCCACGAGCGGAGCCGTAACCAATGGACATATTCTTCAACGCGCCGCCAAAGCCGCCCATTTGGTGTCCCTTGAAATGAGAGAGTATGATGTGGAAGTCATATTCGGGAAAATGGGCGCCTACATAGTCTTCTTTTAGGTGTTTGCCGCCGGTAACAGGAAGGGAGACGTCGCCGTCTTCGTCAAGAATGATCACCGGAGCAATAGCGGTGAAACCATGCTCTTTGGCAACCTGATAATGAACGGCGGTACTTGCCCTTCTGCCGCCGTAAGCGGTGTTACACTCGACGATAGTACCGTTTACACGCTGGACAAGCCCTTTAATAAGAGCCGGCGCAAGGTAATGGGGATTGCCGGGCTCTCCGGTACTTATCTTAACGGCTACCTTGCCGCTTGCCTCAAGTCCCAGCGCGTTATACACGGACATAAGCCCCGTCGGGCTGATGTCTACGGTCATGTAGACCGTAGAACTCTCCGGCATCTCAGGTGAGATAGGAGTTATTTGCGAAACCGGCGGCTTGGACGTCTGAGCCGCGACTCTTGCCGAACAGCCTACTACACTGACGGCTACGACGAAAATAGTCAAAATACCCATAGTTTTTTTCATAATCATACCTCTCAATTATACATATATACGTTATTCGATAATGAATTTAGAGACTTCCTTGACCAGGACGTCGATGTTTTCACGGTTCTCTCCACTTATCGTGTTCACCTGATTCACTGCCGTGTTTATCTGCTCCGCCCCGCTCCCCATCTCGTTCATCCCATTCGTGATCTCCTGCGTCACCATCTCCAAGTTCTTGCTCTCCGTTATCACTTGCCGACTCCCCGTCAGCATCTCCTCTGACCCGTCCTTCACCAGCCGCGTCAGTTCGTTCAACATCCCTATCGCCTCCAGTATCTGATGACTCCCCTCGTCCTGTTCCTCCATCGCATTCCTC
>JAISCD010000088.1 GCA_031265825.1 Treponema sp.
CAGGAATAGTCTTGGGTAAATATAATTCCTTGTATTCTTTTTTATAGTCAAAAATATTAGCCATAGTTCCTCTCTTCCTCCGTTATTTTGCAGAATTATTTTTAATCCTTCCAATTCCACCATTTCAATTCCTCCGGATCAGTTATTTTCCCATTTGCATACGCCACCGCCAAACGGTATACATATAACGCGCAACGGTCAACGTGCGTATTTTGAAATTGGCAGTCCTTGAAATAGATTTCTTCAGGGTCTTGTCCTTTTAATGATGCTATTGTAGGGTATCCCGCGTTTATTAAATGTTGAGCCATATTTTTCCCGATTCCGGGGATTTGTTCAAGTTCTGATCTCATATTTTCTCATTTCCTTTTTTCTATCGGCAATTTGTTTAGAATGAAGATTTCCGGTCTATATTCAAAGTGCATAGTGTCAAAAAAGAGCCATTTCCCTCCCCAGACAAAACCATAATCCTCGAAAGCCTTGACGACAGACTTCGGTGGGTGGAGACGGCTCTTATAGCTCACGTTCCACCAGTCCGTTCCCTTTTGGGCGCTCCAGAGCCAATAAGTTTCCATGCCCGACTGGGGTTTCATGACAATATCAATAGCCGTACCGTAGGCGTGGAAACTGCGACTGCCGGTATCCGCTATATCGCGCCAATTCCACCCTGAAAGACTTGAGATACTAGCGAGCCAGCGTCTGATTTCCGGATCGTTTTCAGCGGACGCATTGATACGCTCTTCAACAAGTGCGAGATCTTCCATGATTGAATAGTGTACCAAGGCGCTCCACCCGAAAAGTCGGATGCTTTTGACCCGCTTATACGCCTCGTCCTTGTTGCCGGCGCGTAAGAGCGCGTCGAAGAAGAGATACGAGCGCCTCGATGGATGTGCATGCCTCCGATTCACCGCGTCCTTGAAACGCGCTACGCTTGCGTCATCAGGCGACTGCCATTCGGGTAGTTCCGTATTGTAAGAATAGAAAGGCTGGGGATCGTAATTCGCGGCTGTAGACCGCAGTTCTTCAGGCAAAAGCTTTCCGTCCGCGTAGTAGAACCATTGCCCATAGACAGGAACAGCCCAGTCTCCGTTGCGGAATTCCGCGCTCCCGATACGGTCGGGGTATGCGTCCGCAAATGCCTTCATCACTTCCTCGCCGCGGCTCCGCGTCCGCGTCTGCGCGGGAGAAACTTCAGCCCGCTGTTCAGCCACCATGGACTCCACCATAGAAAGACTCGTCGTTTGTGAATATTCTGTTGATTTCTCTTGTTTAGCGCAAAAGCAAAACATAAAAACGCTGAGGCAAATCGCCGTTTTCTTTACTGTGTTCATCTACTAATTTATACCAAAAACATTTTAATCATGTCAACCCCGCCCACTAAACTTGACTCGCAGGAATGTTTATACCGCGTACTGCGGGTAATTTACCGCGAAGTCGAAGAAGTAAAGAATCATGTATATTTTTCCAGCTCTGAAAGCTATATCGCTGACTGTGCGAGCAAGAAATCTTGCTCTGCAATTTCTATTGTCTACCGTTAAAAAACTTTTTACCGTATTCATTTGACTTTGATAAGTCGGGAGTGTCTGACACCAGCAATAGACGGACGCCACCACGAGGCAGGGTGTCTGACACCAGCAAGAGGCGGACGCCACCACTAGGCAGGGTGTCTGACACCAGCAAGATGCGGACGCCACCACTAGGCAGGGTGTCAGACACCAATGTCGGGGTGTCTGACACCAATGTCGGGGTGTCAGACACCAATGTCGGAATGTCTGACACCAATGTCGGAATGTCTGACACCAGCAATTATCAGAGTATCAATTCAGTATCCCTACTTTTTTCTGAAAAGCGCGGTTTTAATAACTATGATTTAGACTTTAACAACTATGATTTGAGCCTTAACAACTAGACTTTAGACTTTAACAACTGGGATTTAAACTCTAACAACTAGGATTTAAACCTTAACAACTAGGATTTAAACTCTAACAACTAGGATTTAAACCTTAACAACTGGGATTTAAACTCTAACAACTAGGATTTAAACCTTAACAACTAGGATTTAAACTCTAACAACTAGGATTTAAACCTTAACAACTAGGATTTAAACTCTAACAACTAGGATTTAAACCTTACCAACTAGAAGTTAAAACTTGACAACGAGAGTTTAAAATCTGCCGAAAGGGAATCAGCGGCATATTATACCCATAAGAAGGCATAAAACATGGCGGCGGTACAGATAGTACGCCACCAAAAGCGTCTTTTTCAGCGTATCTTCCTCATCTGCCCTCCTCTGTCTCCACTAAAAGCTTGATTCTTACCATAATTCATGCTATACTACCCCTACCGTGAGAAAGCGGTAATCCACCATGAGAGAGAATACATGAAAAACATTTTATTGGCGTTTGTAGGCATGGCGCTTATGTCATGCGCAACGTCGATTCCGATGGAAGTAACGAAGCTTCCCAACATAGACACGAGTTTCATTCAGCGACTCGCGGTCATGCCCTTTGACGTAAGCGACAATTCCGCGCTACAAAGGCAAACAGCGCAAGCCCTCTACGACAAAGTGAGTGAAATCATAGCAAGGACCGGTAAATTCACCCTTGTATCCCCGGATGAAGTCTTGAGACTGCGGCGCGCGGGACAGAACGTCTCGGATAACGTGGACGGACTTTTCACCGGCAACGTCGTCTCCCTCTCCGTAAAGAACGGCTCTCATGTAGAAACCCGTACCAGATATAACCGTGATACCAAGAAAAACGAAGAATACTTGATGACTGTCTACGACCGCGAGGTTCTGCTCTACTTCAGTTACCGTTTGGAACGCGCGCGAGACGGCAGTATCGTCGGTCAAGTGAACAAGTCCGCCGTAGCGGCTGACCATGAAGACGAGTACTTTTCAAGACTCCAACCCACATTCAACCTCGTCCAACAGGCTATAAACAACTCGCTCAGACTGTTAGCTCACGACATCGCGCCTTACAGGATAACGGAAAAACGGGTTCTTGCCGAAGAAACCTCAAAGGCTCCTGACGTAAAAGCCCGCGTGAAACAAGCTAAAGCCCTCCTGAAAGAAGGAAGCTACCGATCCGCCTTGGAAGTCTACGCCAAAATCCACGAAGAGACCGGTAGTTTCGCGTCCGGCTACAACGCGGCTATTATGACCGAGATCATCGGCGACACCGACAAGGCTATCGCCCTCATGTCCGCTCTTGAAAACAAAACAGGCAATCCCAAAGCCGCGTCCGAACTAGCCCGTATGCGGAACACCTTGGCGGAAGCGCGGATATTAGAGGAAAATTATTCGGACGTAAGCGGCATCGCAAAGGTTATCAAGGATGCGTCTGAGGACATCTCCGCACGATTGCCCTCTAGCGCGAAGTTCTCCTTTATGAGCGGGGCGGCAGGGGAATCACAACTTATGGAATATGTACTTGATGGGATTGCGACGGCTCTTGTCGGCAGACTGACCTTTATCGACCGCCAAAACAACGCGCTCATAGCCGCGGAAAAACAATTCCAATTGTCAGGAGCGGTAGACGACGACTCTATCGTATCCATCGGGCATGAACTCGGCGTGGATATTATCGTCGTTTTTTCCATAAACGGCTCTGGCAACCTACGCCGTCTTGTCGTGAAGGCGCTCGACGTGGAAACAGCCCAAGTCGTGTACCAAAACCAGTTTGAGATTTGATTCTTTTTGTTACAGGTAATCGTCCTATCTTACAGCGATAGACAGCACGAATTTCAGTTCTCCGTTGAACTGATACGGGACGCAGACATAGCGCATATTGTTGATCGACAGGGGTCTTGAGAATTCCCCGTTACGCACGGAAATGGGGAGCGAGATGCTTATCGCCGCAATCTTCTCAAAGTGTCTCTTTGCTTGTCCCGCGAAGATGTTCACGATCTCCGCAAGGACTTCCTCTACTTCGGTATCCATGCTATCGTGGGGTGTGTCCATAACAACGTCCGCAAACTCAATAGCTGGTTTCTCAGTCATAGAAACGGCGATTGTTCCCTGCAATTCGCCTGAAATTTCTATGACTGAAGCGATGTCTCCTTGTTTCAGCTCTCCTATCTCGGTGATATAAGGACGCCCAGCCATGAGTTCCCAACCGCTCATATTGAGCACTGTGGATTCAAACTCCTCGATAAACGGATAAACATTTTCTTTAACCATTGCCGATTCCTCTTCAAACTTTACATTTAGGTATATCTATGATGAAAACCGTGCCTTTACCTTCCTGACTCTGCACCGTGATGGAGCCGCCCAAGCCGTGTATCTTGTTATAAACGCGGTTTAAGCCGTTGCCGTCACGGTTAATATCGTCGTCTTCGGGACTGCTGAAATCTCTGGAAAACATAGCATGGATGAGCGTCTGCTTGTCATGGGTACGCTCGTCTATGATCTGTTTCTTGACCGCGATTCTCCTCACCTTGTCAAAACTAATACCGTTTCCGTCATCACTCAACCAGACGCGGATGCGATCCGTAGTCTGCTTAATTGAAATCTTTATGACTCCCGTTTCAGGCTTTCCTTTTGCGAGTCTTTCACGCGGCGATTCAATGCCGTGAGCGACCGCGTTGATCACGAGCTGGACCAGGGCTTCTTTCAGAATACGGCGCGGCGCGTATTGCAGAGCATCGACGTCTATGAAAACCTCCTTGAATTGCGCCTTTTTATGGTACTCCGTAACCGCGTTGTTACACGTTCTCCGCAAAAATTCAACGAGTACGTACTCGTCATGGTTGATCTTATCAATGGATTTATAAGTAAACACCTTTTCAACATTATTCACCAGCTTGTCCCGCGTTCTAAGGATGTTTTCAAATTCAAGGGCGATTTCAAGCGACTCTAAGAATGAAATATCATCTTTTGATGATTGTATCTGCTTCAAAAGGTCTTCCATATCGTCCAGATTCGCGCCGAATTCGTGAAGTCCCAGCGCGAGAGCGTCGAGTTTTATTGAATGAATCATCGCGTATATGGACTGGACCGCTTCCTCAGACCGAATGTTTGCGTTTTTGAGAATAGCCATGATTTGATAGAAGTAATATTCAGCGCCTTCAATGAAGTCGCTGAATATGTTCTGCGCCAAAGGCAATACCTCGAAGAACGCTGACAACTCTGCTTGACGTTTTCTCTCCTCTATGCGGAGCTTCTTCTTGAGATTCGTTTCCGCGGTAATATCCTCTATAGTAACAAGGATGAACACTTCGTCGTTAGCTCTGATGACCGGCGCAAAATCACAGGACAAAGTCTTCTTTACGGGCTGTTCAATACTCTGGTACTTAACTTCCTTGAGGATATTCATGTTGTTCATCATATCCTGATTCAGGGTACGGTTTATGATACGCTCTAAATAGTGAATAAGGGCTTTGATTTCCCGTTCCGAAAGGGTGTCTTCCAACAGTTCGGTAAATTTCCGCCCCTGCAATTCGGTTGCGGCAAGCACGTCTTCGAGAGCGCGGGAGTAATGATCCTGAATGATATAATCCTTATCCATGAGAAAGATGCCCGCTTTGAGATTATCCTTCATTGCCGCGATCTCATCACGCTCGATTTGCAAAGCCTTAAAGGATCGTTGGAGCGTTTCGACCTCGACGAAGTATCGGCAGTTTTCCGGTCTGTTAAGCCCATTGACGATAGCGACAGCCATCTGTTCGCAACTACGATACCCACACGCCCCGCAGTTAAGAAAGTGTCGCGGCTCGGTCTTGTGCATCATAGCAAAAGTCTTGCTTATCTGTTCTTTAGAAGGAAATACAACCCGTTTCTTGAAGATTTCGGAACGATCCATATACGTTCTCGTATAAAGACCTTTCTCCCAATACCGCGACAGCATACGATTGATCGCCTCTCTGTTTCCCGTGCCTTCGTAATGTTGCCGCACCTCAATCCGTCTTTTCTCCACAGGGTATTCTATTTCGTCGAATTGCTTCTCTCTATTTCCGGAACCAGCGCCTCCATTACAACCTATCACGCAATGCTGACAATTCACCAAGAGCGGCGCCCAGCCTTTCTTGACAGATTCCGAAAAATGTGCGAGGTATTGATAAACTATTACACCCTTTGTTTCCCGCGTATACTTAGAAGCGTTAGTATTGTAACGCCTGATAGTACGCAAGATCCCTTCTGGAAAGAGAACAACATCTTGAGACGGCGACGCTTCGTAATCCACCGCAGGGAAGTCGGCGATGTTTACCTTTTGCTTATTAAAATACTGAAGAAGCGATTTGAATACAACGTTATAATCCCCTACGCCCGTCTCGGCAAGCTCTCGCTTTCTCGAATAACAAGAACTTATCACCGCCATTTCGCAGTCCGCGTATTGCGCGTAGAACCGCTTGATCATCTTAATAGTGTGACCTATAGAACTATCAATCGACGCAAGGTAGGGAATAAGTTCCGGTCTATAAATCTCAATATAAGAAACCATTGTAGGACAAGTCTGAGTGATAACTGTGTCGGACGAAACTGTAGATATATAATCCGCATAGGATTTAGCGGCGAGTTCCACGCCGAAACTCTCGTCGAAAACGGCTTGTACGCCAAGCGATTTCAAGAAACCATTCAATTTAAGATAGTCGTCCCCAAAGGCCGAGACGACAGACTGGTCTACGACCGCGATGATAGGCTTTTCTTTGACGTTTTCTAAAAAGAGATCGAAATCATCGATCCCAATACGCGCGCCGTGGGAACAGGCATAGATACACTCTCCACAACCTATACAGAGGTCGCTTCGCTGAGAGATAGTTTTGCCTGACCCATCATTGCACATCTTCACCGGGCAAACCGCTATGCACCGATGGCAATTCACACACCTATCTTCCAAGATATTTATAACAGGATATAATACTACTTCTTCCATAATCGTTCCTCTTTTTTATACTATATACCATATTTAAATACCTATCAAGCTAATTTCTGACGAATTGTCATAAACGCATATTTCCCGAATTAAACCTCTTTCATCTCCATTCCAAAGGTATTTGAGATACTTTACCTGTCGGTGCATGTATTGGAGTCCCTATCTCCCGTGTTTTTAATGAACCGTCCGCGAGTTTTGAGATTCGTTTTTTTGTAATATCAATATATCTTCTTTCTTTATCAAATATAATTCCACGCCGTTTTTGCTTTAATGCGGCGATTAACGACGAGCCTGCACCGCCGAATGGATCAAGAACAAAATCATTTTCGTCAGTTAAAGCCAATACGCACCGCTCAACTAGTTCAACAGGAAACGAACAAGGGTGAGCCGTTTTTTCAGGATGATTGGATTTGACGTTTGGTATATCAATTACGCCGTTATCCCATTCCTCCGTTATTATTTCCCAAAAATCAGACGGGTTTTTCCCCAGAGGATTTCCACTAGGCTTGCCAATATTATTCCCCTTATAATTTCTTTTCCCGGGATATTTTGAGGGAACCCGAACTGCGTCGAGGTTAAACGTATACTCATCGCTTTTCGTAAACCAAAGCAAGACTTCATATCTCCCGGAGAATCTTCTTGAAGCGTGCAATCCGTGACCAAAATGCCAGATGATCCTATTCCGTAACTTTAATCCCAATTTCTTAAATATGGGGTAAAAGTAAATATCTAGAGGAAATATCTCCCCTTTGTCAACATAATTTCCAACCTGCCACACAATACTTCCGTTTATGTGGCATATTCTATATAATTCAACAATAATCTTTTCCTGCCATATCAAATATTCTTCCAGACTTACTTCTTTTTCATATACCTTTCCGATATTATAGGGCGGCGATGAAACGACTAATTTAGAAATATTGTTTGGTAATTGTTTTAATATATCAAATGCGTCGCCTTCTAATAACACTGCATCGGCGGTTTCATCAAAATGATCTGTTATATTATATTGCTTAAATAAAAGATTCATATTCCTTGTCTAAGCCTCTTTTTTTGATGTATTTTCATTAAGAGGGGGGGCGCTATTTCCATACCTTATGCGGCACACAGTCGCCTTCCTGTCGCGCCCCCCTGTCTCCAGCCCGCGCCCGCACAGCGGGTTTAAAGGCGCGGTCTTCCGCCACCCCCCAACTCGCAAAGCCTGTCGGACGACTTCACAAGGTAAGGTGGTGTCAGACACCACCACCTTACTAAACCTGTTCCACCGCGCCGTTTATTTTTAACGTTATCGTTTCCACGTTTTCCAACCCGTCATTGTCAACGACCTTGACTGCTATCGTGTGTATTCCTGTCTTGAACACCTGGGTTTGTTTCCCCTCTTTGTCGATAATGATCGATGGCTTAAAGCCCTTCTCCGCGCTGTAGGTAAAATCCCAGCTATAAAACTCAATACCCGCCGCGCTCTGCCCCACCGCGACCAATTCTATCTTACGATTGCCCTTCTCGTCTTTCTCCAGCTCATTGATGTGAACCCCGATTGCGGGCTTCGTGGCGATAGGCACGATCTCCTCAACCGTTACCAGCCTTATGATACGGTCTTCCTTGTTCTTCAGGCGGGCGACCTCTTCAATCGCGCCCTTGCCGAATGAAAACGCGATGATATAGCCGATGGGCTTCTTCGCCGCGATATTCTTCTCCAGTAACGCCCTGTCGAAACGCTGAACCGCCGCGACAAAATTATCAACCACATTGCGCCCGATAGTATCGCTCCGCTTAACTTGTATCGGCGCGCCGTCTGCGGACCTGCCGTCAAGCCCCATATCGCCGCGCTGTTTGGCGTTGGGCGTTCCGCCGAACTGCTGGACGATCCACGCCTCGAATTGGAAAGCGTCCTTGTAACGGAGGGTATCGTAGTCGTATTTGTGAAGTTGCACCGTGTAGGGTGCGCTGAAAAGCTCCGCCTGTTTCTGCAAACGCAATTCGGTAACCTTTACCGCCATTGCCGATTGGTCGATCCCTATCCATTGTCGGTTAAGCCTGTCCGCAACGGCGATTGTCGTGCCGCCACCCATGAATGGGTCAAGGACAATGTCGCCTTCATTGCTTGCCATGTTTATTATGCGTTCAAGTAAGGCTTCGGGCTTTTGCGTGGGGTAGCCTATGCGTTCATTGTTTCCAATAAAATCAAAGTCATTCCAAAGAGTATCTATTGGTGTTCCCTTTGTCTTATCAAGATATTTTTTGTATCGTGGATTTTTTGCATTTGGACTAATCACCGCTTCGCCTTTTGCCAATAAGCCATTCAATCTTTCTTGCGAATATGTTCTCATATCAGCCCAGAAAAAACGTCTGCCATTTTCATCAATCTTGTCATATCTTTTCAATGCGCCTTCATTCAACGGACGAGTTTGTAGATTAAATATATTTATGTTTTTATCTTTATTGTAATAGAAAATAGAATCAATATTAACAGGTATCTTTTTCGCTCCTGCTTTGCTACTTCCTGTACCAAACGCTCTTTGCCAAATAATTTCAGAATTGAAATTGCCCGCGCCGAAAATCTTATCCAGAATATCAACCCGGATATGCGCGTTTGCGTGCCAATCACAATGCAGGAAAATAGACCCCGTAGGCTTGAGAATACGGTACATCTCTTCGACCCGCTCCTTGAGCCACGCGATATAATGGGCAATCCCGCCCGCCCAACGGTCTTGGAAACTCCGCACCTCGCCCGCGTCTCCCCAAATTACCTCGTAATTGCGGTTGCTAAAAAACGGCGGGTCAAGGTAGACAAGATCAACGCTCTCCGCTTCCATGCCTTTGAGGATTTCAAGATTGTCCCCAAGTATAAGTTTATTTACCGCCATTTTCCATTCTTTCTCTCTATTTCGCCTGTTTCTGCAAGCGCAATTCGGTAACCTTTACCGCCATCGCCGATTGATCGATGCCGATCCATTGTCGGTTAAGCCTATCCGCGACCGCGATTGTCGTTCCCCCGCCCATAAATGGGTCAAGCACAATATCGCCTTCGTTGCTGGCGGTGAAAATCAGTTTATATAAAAGGTCTTCGGGCTTTTGCGTAGGGTAGCCAATAAACTCTTCGGCTTGGGAATTGATTACGGAATACTCCAAAACGTCAGGAGGCGCGACTTTTAACTCGGTTGTTTCTCTATATACCAGCCGCGCTTCACTATCAATATTCTTGCAATTCTTTTCAAACTTTTCTCTATTATAAATAATGTATTGCCTGATTTTTTTGCCTTTGAGATAGACCACATTTTGATCCCAGCCTTTATTAAACTTCTTTAATTGATGGGATGACGGAGCGTAGCCGTTCTTGTTGAATGTTATGGCGTTTTGTGTCTTCCCATACCAAAATATCATATCATGCATTTTCTGAAACGTCTTGGATACATTCGTCCACCTGTGATAAAACCAAATGATTTCATTTTTGAAATTGCCCGCGCCGAAAATCCTGTCCAGAATATCCACCCTGATATGCGCGTTGGCGTGCCAATCGCAATGCAGGAAAATACTCCCCGTAGGCTTGAGAATACGGTACATCTCCTCGACCCGTTCCTTGAGCCACGCGATATAATGGTCAATCCCGCCCGCCCAGCGGTCTTGGAAACTCCGCACCTCGCCCGCGTCTCCCCAAATTACCTCGTAATTGCGATTGGAAAAAAACGGCGGGTCAAGGTAGATGAGATCAACGCTGTCCGCTTCCATGCCTTTGAGGATTTCAAGATTGTCGCCGAGTATAAGTTTGTTTATCATGATAGATATACCTCTCCATACATATAAAAAGCCTCGTCAGGGTTTATAACGGAGCCTTTTGCTAAGCTTGTGAAGATTATGTTAAAAATACCCCTATCTGGTACATTCGACGCAAATGATTTATTTTTTGTATAATACTTAACCATATCTTCAAATTGCTGTTTATTGATATATTTTAAGATTTCAATAGCTACAAGCGTTACATAAAAATATATGTCTTGAATGTTTTCTTTATATCGCTCTAAATTTGTTAGAATCCGCTGTATATCACGCAGGCTTAAATTAAATAATCTTCTTGTTTCCAAAAATGTATAAGCAATGGTATCATTCAATACACCTGGCATAAAATCATTTCCGAATCTTCTACTATCATTAGCAGTTTCTTTACAGAGCCATGTGTAAAGCGATTTTTTATTATCAAAGATATATTCCTTCTGTACAAATTTTGTTAAATATTTTCTCGCGCCTATAGAATCGCCATATTTGTGGTTAATCATACTCATCAGTACTTTTTCATTATATACAAGTATGAATTTTACATTTTTTACATGAAATATATGCTTTATACGTTCAAGAGTTTCCAGCGCAAAGTCGGGTCTGCACCGATCAAGCTCGTCAATGACTATATAAACAGGGGCTGTAAATTGACTTGTTATATCATTTAATAAACAAACCAATTGATCGTACAACGACTCCTCCGCGGATAATGTATCAAAACAGGTGTCGTAGACATTGTTAAAAAATTCTTTTAGAGGCTCAGTACCGATTGTTTTATCCACAACAATATTGAGAACAAGTTTTAGAATGTTTTTTGCGGAGAAACATTCCTTTGCCTTGTTCAACCATTCCTTGTTTTTAGCTTCATCAATACCCTTTTTATTCATAAATTCTTTAAACGCTTTGATAAGCATTATAAAAGGCTCTGTTTCATAATCCATTCTAAACGCATCAATATGAACGAATGTCTGTCCATCATTTTTCAGCGTGCTCTCCCACATTTTAACAAAACACGTCTTTCCTGTACCCCAATCTCCACAAACAGCATAAACCGAGTAATGGGAATTTATAATGGTAGAATGAAATTCTTGGATATATTCGTTGGAGTCCAATAAATCTTCACGTTCAACGCCTTCTTCATCTTGAAATAGTAACTGCTTGTTATCCATATTTCCCCTCCAAAATCATACAACTATTTTAAGGTCATTTCCCAACATCGGCTTCTGAACCCCCGATAATTCATTTCTAAATAGAGAGAATGTCTTTTAAGTCTACCCGTCTAATCACGGAACCTTTTAGATTATTCTCTTTGATTATGAATATAGTTTGATTCATCGTTCATAGAACTAGATTTAAGTAGCTCGGAACTAGATTTAAGTAGTTCAGAACTAGATTTAAATAGCTCAGAACTAGATTTATCTAGCTCGAAACTAGATTTAAATAGTTCCGAACTAGATTTAAATAGTTCCGAACTAGATTTAACTAGCCTTGAACTAGATTTAACTAGCTCGGAACTAGATTTAACTAGTCCCGAACTAGATTTATCTAGCTCGAAATTAGATTTATCTAGCCCCGAACCAGATTTAAGTAGTTCAGAACCAAATTTATCTAGCTCAGAACTAGATAAATCTAGCTCCGAACCAGATTTATCTAGCTCCGAACTAGATTTAAGTAGTTCCGAACTAGATTTAACTAGCTCGGAACCAGATTTATCTAGCTCGGAACTAGATTTAAATAGTCCCGAACTAGATTTATCTAGCTCTGAACTAGATTTATCTAGCCCCGAACTAGATTTGACTAACCCAGAACTCCGATAATCGCCCTCCGAGCTGAATTACCGGAGTTTGGGGTGGAACGGGGTTAGTTCGTAGCGGAACTATCCGACCCTGAAGAGCCTTTCGGTCTGCCGGGACGTGGGAAGCGAGTCTTGAGTTCTTCGTAGACCGCCTTTGCGCCGGGGACATCCTGCGCCGCGGCTGCCTTGACCGAGTGGTAGAACACCAGCGCGGCTTGATACGCCTCGCTCCCGGCGATCATTTCCGTGTCGTCGATAGCCTCTTCAAATTGCTGAACCGAATTGAGAATCGTCCAAAGACCGTGGGCATCGCTAAAATCAACACCGAATGCGTCCACGTCTAAATATGGCGGGACCAAATCCGGGTTTCTCCGCGCGAAGTCAAACGACTTTTCTACAAACTCAAGGGTCTTCGCCCCCATCTTTGGCAGAGTTTGCCGTTCCGAAGGAGTCAACGCAAGCGTATACGGGGCGAGTAAAGCCCATGCCGCGTCGATCTTTTCTTGCGCCTGGGTCAATACCGTTGACGGTATGACCTGTACGTGCTTATTATCTTTCATATAAAGCTCCTTTATCTAAAAAGATAGTCTAGTTTTACATAAAAAGTCTATTTATACAAGAGGTGAAGGAACAATATCCATTAAAATAGTGTCAGACACCTTGACGGGGCGACCTTCGAGCAACATCCTGTTAGTGTCTGACACCCCGACGGGATAACCTTCGGGCAACGTCCTGTTAATGTCTGACAGCTTGACAGGGCGACCTTCGGGCAACGTCCTGTTAGTGTCTGACACCCCGACGGGGTAACCTTCGGGTAACGTCCTGTTAGTGCCTGACACCTTGACGGGCGACCTTCGGGTAACGTCCTGTTAGTGTCTGACACCTTGACGGGGCGACCTTCAGACAACGCCTTTTAAGGTATTGACAAAAAATAACCCGTTAAATATAAATAAAGGCACCCGGAGGTTTTAGGAAGTACATATGAAACCTTGTAAAAAGGCAAATGAGATGGACATCAAGGAATTGATATGGGTATAGATCGAATGGGAATTGGCTACCGTTCAATCCCTGTAATTTTAGGATTTTCTTTAAATGTAGGAAAAGGCAATTATTAAAAAAGACACAAGAAATAAAGGAGAATCTAATGGAAAATAATGATGAAGTATATCAATATTATGAAAGTTATAATGAGAATGAGCGGATAGAACGGTATCCGATAGAATTTATCCGGTCGAAAGAAATTATATCAAGGTATTTGCCTTCTATGCCAATCAAAATTGCAGATTTATGTGGAGCATCTGGACATTATGCCTATTGGCTGGCAGGAAAGAGCCATGAAGTGCATTTAATGGATCTTTCAGAAAAGCATATTAGAGAAACAATCGCAAATAAAGAAAAATATAATGTCGAGTTGTCATCAATAAAACAAGGAGACGCAAGATCAACAGACTTTAAAAATGAGACATTTGATATGGTGTTGTTAATGGGTGCATTATACCATTTGCATGAAAAAGAGGATAGGATTAAATGTATTAAGGAAACATATAGAATATTAAAGCAAGGCGGAGTCGCCGTTTTTTCATATATTTCCAGATATGCGTCAATTTTGGATGGTTTTACAAAAGGATTAATAAACGACCCGTTATATTTAGAAATAATGGAAAAAGATTATTATACGGGGATACATAAAAATATAGAAAACAAGACCAAATATTTTACCAACGCCTATTTTCATTCAATGAAGGAAATATATGATGAATTATTATTTTCAAACTATAATAATATAATTGTATATGGCGTTGAAGGTTTCTCCACATTATTGGATGAAAAGGAATACTTAAACGACGAAAGAAAATTGAA
The DNA here is from genome assembly GCA_031265825.1 of Treponema sp. Lineage (GTDB taxonomy): Bacteria > Spirochaetota > Spirochaetia > Treponematales > Breznakiellaceae > JAIRKH01. The sequence goes on from JAISCD010000088.1 coordinate 14,302, forward strand.
AATACTGTTAGAATATTTAAAATTATTTGAACAAGATATTGAAATGATGGGAGTATCACATCACAGGCTGGCAGTCTGTAAAAAATGAATAAAAAAGGCAAAAACTGCACATAACGGGTCTATATATGCTTCGCAAAGATGGGGTGTCTGACACCTTGGGGACGTTGGGAAGTCGTTGAACAGGCTTGCCTGTGGTGGAGGGGGGTGGCGGAAGACCGCGCTGGCGCGGGCTGGAGACAGGGGGGCGCACCACAAGGGCGTCTGTGTGCCTCCCTCCGTTTAGGGAAAGACGCGCCCCCCTCCTACTTATGGCGACTGCCTTACAGCGGCGCACCCTTCGCACCCTTCGGGTGTTTTAAAAGCGTCCTGTTCCGCCCCTTCTTCTGACATCGAGTAGGTTCCGCTTGTTTACAAGCGTAACCGTCAAGTCGGGGTCAGCGGCGCTCCCTTTCAAACAACACCCGTTGTGAAGTATTTAAACACGCTGGCGTGCACCCTTCGCGTGGAAGCGGGCAGGGAGGGGGGTTGAAAATGTTGACATGATCTCTTGACCGGGGAGAACGATGGAAAGACTCTTCGCATGGAGCATGAGAGAAACGGATGGGTCTTTGTCCCCGTATATGGGATCGCCGAGTATGGGACAACCTATGTGCCGCAAATGCACGCGGAGCTGATGCGTGCGCCCCGTCTTAGGACGGAGTTTGAGGAGTGAATAGACTTTTCCCGCAGACACCCACGAGGAGACGACCTGATATTGGGTGATGGAGAATTTGCCCGCGTCCGCCGTTGCAAAACGCTTGCGATTCCGCTTGTCCCGCGCGATAAAGGTTTCAATGATCCCTTGATCCTCTTCGGGACGACCCTTGACTATTGCCATATAGACTTTTAGCGCCTTTCGCAGTTTGAATTGCGCCGCCAAAAACGCGAGAGCTTCTTCACTATACGCCGCGATAAGCGTTCCAGATGTATCTTTGTCAAGCCGATGCACGATTCCCGTCCGCTCCAGATCGCCGAAAGGACGACGCCCAGCCGCAAGCAATCGGTAAAGAAGCGCATTGGCTACAGTTCCATGTCTGACACCCGCGCCCGGATGCGTCGTCATGCCCTGTGGTTTGTTTATGACGATAACTTGTTCATCTTCATAGATAACGTCTAAAGGTAGGTCTTCGGGGACGAGTATAGACGGCTCTGGTTCGTCCCAAGTCAGTTCAAGCACATCGTTGCGGCGAATAAGGTGTGATAGTTTGACGGCTTTTCCGTTAATAAAGCCTTTGAGGTTGCGGGTTTTCACTTGGGAACGGTTGAGTAGTTTGAGGCGTTCCGCGACAAAAACGTCGAGACGCACATCCCCGCCCTCTTCTATGATGCAGGAAAATGACGGCATATCACAGGAGGCGAGAACGTCTCATTCTTCGTCCTCTGTCGTCGTCAGTTTGATGACCGCATTGCTGTTGTTTAGAGGTGGGTTCTTGAGGCGTTTGATGTTTATAACGATGAGGTCTACCACCGCGACGCCGAGAGCGATGGCGAATGCTATTCCTAAGACGTTGAGTTTCTCGTTGTCAGTGGTTTCATAACCGCCGGCTGGTTTGAGAGGCCAGGGCGAATAGGTCATTTGCCAATCGTGTTGGGACCAACGTATTGTGTCTGTAAAGAAAGTCGCGGTAAAAAAAGCGAAGGGGAAAGCGCCGAGCGTTACTACGTCGAAACGTCGTAGGTCCCGCGCCCATTGCGGGAATTCCGAAGGGTCATAACGGAGTGGATTATTGTTAGTGGTTTGTCCGAAAATAGGCGCGGTTGTTAATATCAATAAGACAGCTATTGTTCTTCCGCCGATATTCCTCATTTATTACTCCTCACACCCTTCGGGTGTTTAACAACTTCACAACGGGGTGTTATAAGAAAGGGGCGCCGCTTCCACTGACATGACGGTTACACTTGCAGGCAAGCGGGGTTCCGTCTCGTTGTTAGGAAGGAGTCTCCGCTGACACCTCGTCTTGATGCTTTAAAACACGCCTCGCGTATCGGGTACACGTGTGGGTATAATTGCCTTTTTTTATTTGTTTTATAAAACATTTGTAGGAGGGAGTCGTTATGGAGGGAAAAAGAAGGCAGTATACGCCGTCTCTTTCCCTCCAATAAGCTTTTATTTCTTTAGATTGTAGAATGCCTTCTTGCCCGCATACTCAGAAACGCCTTCGAGTTCATCTTCAATCCGCATGAGCTGGTTGTATTTGCAGATG
>JAISCD010000048.1 GCA_031265825.1 Treponema sp.
TTAAAATCCGCAAGCCCTTCAATACATTTCTGCGCGTCCCCGCCGTAATACCGCATGAGGGACACGAAGGGCTTGTACGGTGTGTCATCGGGTATCGTAACCCCCAGATAGTTAGCAAATGCGGTAAGCATCACCCTGTTTGGACCACCTTCAAAAATGCCGAAACTCACCTCTCGCAACTCCGACTTTTCAATGACCGTCCATTTCTCAGTTGCCTGATTCTGCGTCATCGCAAGCCGCGCCGTCTCAGACGCCCGTTTCAAATCGCTCGAATACACGGCGCGAAACGGCACATCCCTGAGCCCCGTTCCCATATTGACCGCGCTGGCAATCCCGTTTTTAGTCAAAAAACTATCGCAGATCCCCTGCACTCGGTCCGTCAGGTTGAAAATCGTCTGCCCATGACGCGCCGCATAAATAACGAGCGTCTGCCCTTTTTCCTGTTCCGTAAAAAACTCCTCTTAAAAAAGCCTCCCGCAAAACATCGGTGTTAAACGGGAGACATAGGCTTATCTACGACAGTTTCTCGCCGTTTGTGGCGATCACGTCTTTATACCAGAAAAAGCTCTTTTTGCGGGAACGGTTGAGCGTCCCTTTGCCTTCGTCGTCGCGGTCAATGTAGATGAACCCGTACCGCTTGGACATCTCCCCGGTTGACGCGCTTATTATGTCGATACAGCCCCAGGTGGTGTAGCCCAGCAAGTCCACGCCGTCCTCCTCGACCGCCGCCTTCATCGCCTTGATATGCTCACGTAGATAGTCAATCCGATAATCGTCATTGATCTCGCCGTTTGCCTCGACGACATCCTTTGCGCCCAGCCCGTTTTCCACAATAAACAGCGGCTTCTGATACCGGTCATAGAGGAAGTTCAGCGCGATCCGTAGCCCCAGCGGGTCAATCTGCCAGCCCCATTCCGAAGACTTGAGGTGCGGGTTCTTCATGCCGCCGAAAAGATTTCCCGTACCTTTATCGCCCGCGATAGCAGGATCAGTCGAAACCGCGCTCGTTGAATAGTAACTGAACGACACAAAATCAACCGTATTCTCGCGCAGAGTCTTCTCGTCAAAATCACCGTAATTCAGCGTAATGTTCTTTCGCGCAAGATAGTTTTTCACCCATGACGGATAGACGCCCCGCGCCTGCACGTCGGTAAGGTAGTAATTCTTGCGTTCCATCTCCATTTTTTCCCACGTATCCTCCGGGCGGCAATCATACGGATACGCTGTCAGGGAGGCGACCATACAACCAATCTTCGCGTCAGGCAATAATTCATGGCACGCCTTCACCGCAAGCGCGCTCGCTACAAGCTGGTTATGCAACGCCTGATAGCACATCGCCTCTTTTTGGGCTGGATCGTCAACAAACATCCCAGACCCCATAAACGGCATGTGCAGTGTCATATTGATCTCGTTAAACGTGAGCCAATATTTCACCTTGCCCTTGTAACGCGCAAAGACCGTCCGCACATAACGTTCAAACAACGGAATAACCTCGCGGCTTACCCAGCCGTTGTACTTCTTCGTCAAGTTGATCGCCATCTCCCAATGGGAAAGCGTTACGAGCGGCTCGATGCCGTACTTCAAACACTCGTCGAACACCGAATCATAAAACGCCAAGCCTGCCTCATTCGGCGCCGCGTCATCCCCATTCGGGAAAATCCGCGCCCACGCAATCGACAGGCGGAACGTCTTGAACCCCATCTCGGCAAACAGCGCGATGTCTTCTTTATAATGATGATAAAAATCCACCGCGTCATGCTCCGGGAAATAGCCCAGCGGATTCTCGATATTCGCTTTGATCGCCTTTATGTCTAAAATCTCCGCAATCCGCCCTTTTCCCCCGTGCATTACATCACAGGTCGCAATACCCTTTCCATCTTCAAGGTACGCGCCTTCCGCCTGATGAGCGGCAATAGCGCCGCCCCACAAAAAATTCTTTGGAAAACTCATAAAAACTCCTATATAAAATTAACAATGAGCAAGAATGGTTATTCATTGCTCCATTATTCTATTGTCATGAGCGAATCTCCTGTGGAAATTCGCTCGCTTTCCGTAAACAGGATGGTTTTGAACTCATCACTATTTGCGATAACGATCGGTGTTGCTGTATCAAGCCCTGCGTCTTTTATCGCCTGTATATCAAACTCAATCAGCACTTCTCCAGTCTTTACCCGCTGTCCTTCTGTTACTTTGGGACTAAACGGTTTTCCATTAAGCCCAACCGTGTCCATCCCGATATGTATCAAAATTTCAGCTCCATTATCAGCAACGAGGCTAATAGCGTGTTTTGCATCGGTAATGCTGTCTACGATTCCATCAACCGGAGACGTTAGAATGCCCTTATCCGGCACAATCGCAATACCTTTGCCTAAAGCTCCCGATGAAAAGGCTTCGTCTTTTACTTTTTCGAGCGGCACAAGTACTCCCGAAAGCGGACTCGCAAGGAAACCGCCTTTTACCCCGGCGGTGGATTTGCCCGCATCTGCGTTTGCCGCAGTCCTCGTATTCTCCCTTGGATCATCAAAACCAAAGACAAGGGTCAACACAAACGCGAGTACCCCTGAAATAATGCAGGTAAGTACCGCGAAAATAAAATTGGTGAGCGGTTCGCCAAGATAGGCGGGCAACGTCAAAAGGCCCGGAGAACCGCTCATAAAGCGACGCACTCCAAATATACCAGCGAACAAGGCGGAGACGCCGCCGGAAATCAGCACCGCGTAAAGCGGCCGTTTCAGCCGAAGGGTAACACCGTACATAGCCGGTTCGGTAATACCGCACAGCGCGGTAACCCCGGCGGACGAGGCGAGTTGTTTAAGACTTGCGTTTTTTGTTTTAAACGCGACGGCCAGCGCCGCGCCACCTTGCGCGATGTTCGAGCCGAGCATTCCGGGACCAATCAGCGTATCAAAGCCCAGGCTTGCGATATTCATCGCGCCAATAGGAACCAGCGCGTAGTGCATACCGCCCATAACCAGAAGGGGCGTAAACGCGCCGATAATCATGGGCGTAAGCCAGCCAACCCGCGCATTGAGAAAGGTAACGCCGTTAGCAATACCAACACCAATAAAGTTACCCAGCGGCCCGATAAGGGTCAGCATAATGGGCGCGGTTACCAGCAGAGTAATAAGCGGCACAGTAAAAAATTTGACAATCTTGGGAGAGATTTTTTCAGCGAAACGCTGAACATACGACATACCCCACACGGTTAAAATGATCGGGATAACGGAAGACCCGTAATTAACAAGCGAAATCGGCACTCCGATAAACGCGAGCGGATCGCCGCCTGCACGCGCCGCCGAAACCATCGCGGCAAAGTTCGGGTGGAGTAGCACGCCGCCCAGAGTCATGGCGAGGTAGGGATTCGCCTTAAACTTTTGTGCGGAGGAATAGGCAAGCAGAATAGGCATGAAGTAAAAAGCCGCGTCCGCGATAAAATTCAGAATCGCGTAAACTTGCGACGCGGTGTTAATTATTTTGAAAGTAACGAGGAGTGCCATAACCGCTTTAATCATACCGGCGCCGGACAGGGCGGGAAGAAACGGCGTAAAGATACCCGAAACGGTATCAAACACCGTATTGACGATTCCTTTTTTCGTACCCCCCCCCCCGTATCACCTTCACCTGAGAAATTGCCGAGTGCCGTAATTTCACGATAGACGTTTGGCACATCATTACCAATAACGACCTGATACTGTCCGCCTTGCGCCACAACGCCGATAACTCCTTGGATGGTTTTAAGCCCGGCGGTATCCGCCTTCTTCTCATCCTTCAGATTGAACCGGAGTCGTGTCGCGCAATGGGTTACCATTGACACGTTCTCTTTTCCACCAACCTTTTCCAATATGGCGCTTGCCATTTTCTTATAATCAATCATAGTTCTCATTCTTTTTCCTTATTCTCCTCATACGTTTATTAAGAACGCTTCCTCTAGGGAAGCATTCCTTTTGTCCGCAACGCGGACTATCTCAAGCCTGTTCCAAAATGTGTGGAACAGGCGCT
>JAISCD010000049.1 GCA_031265825.1 Treponema sp.
CGCCCCCCTCCTGAAAGTGAGCAGTGAATAGTGAGCAGTGAGTAGTTAGCAATGAGCAGAGACGTGCGGCGGGGTCAGATAAAGCGAAGGTTCCGCTTGCAAAGCAAGCGCACCCTTCGGGTGTTTTAAAGCGTCTTGCTCCGCCGTGCCTGTGGATTACCTAACAACAAGCAGGTTCCGCTTGCAAAGCAAGCGTAACCGTCCTGTCGGGGACCGCGGCGCCACCTTTCGTACAATAACCGTTATGAAGTTGTTAAACACCCGAAGGGTGAATTGTGGCGACGATTTTGTTTACACTGCCTGCTTTTTGCGCGGGAATAACGTCAACAGGCGAGCCGTTTAGGGTGATGGATTTGACGCCTTTGCTTACGCGGTCCGGGTTCTGAACCTCGATTTCATAAACCGCGCCTCGCCACACGCGAACAGCGGAAAAACCCTCCCACGAATGGGGAATACAAGGATCGATTGTGAAGAAGTCGAAGTCCGGACGCAAACCCAAGATATAACGAGTAGCCGCAAAGTAACTCCACCCGCCTGAACCGGTCATAAACGGATGTCTGGCACGCCCAAAAGCCGCGTGATCCTTACCCATGACAAACTGACACGTGGAATACGGCTCCGCTTCCCTGACTTCGATCTTTTCGTTTTGGTTGAAAGGACAAAGCGCGTCATAGAACTTCATAGCGCGGTCGCCGCGCCCCAGCATCGCCTCGGCGACCCATGCCCAAGGATTCGGGTGGCTGAAAATAGCGCCGTTTTCCTTTACCCCCGGATAGACGCGGGTGGCGAAGCCGATCTCATCGTCAACCCTCGTGAAAGACGGCGCGTTTAACATAAGCCCGTATTCCGTGTAGAGCAACTCGTCAACCGCGTCCATAGCCGCAAGCCCGTGTTCACGAGAAGCCGCGCCGGAGATGACCGCCCAGGTGTTGGATTCCATGAAGATTTTGCCCTCTTCGCAGTCCGGCGTTCCGATTTTGCGCCCCGAAGCTGTAACGCCCCGCGTGTACCATTGCCCGTTCCACAACTCTCTTTCACAGACCGCCCTGACCTTTTCGGCTATTGCGGCGTACTTGTCCGCGTCCGCGCCCCGCCCCAACCGTTTGGCAAGAGAAACGAAGGCGACTAACGCCCAGTGGTGCAGGAAAGAAACCATCGCGCTTTCACCGCCGCCCAAGTTCAAGCAGTCGTTCCAGTCAGCCCGCAAGCCTTTACATACGCCGGTTTGCCCCACCTGTTCTGTGGAAAAGTCAAGGATTTTCATTATATGTTCGTAAACAGAGCCTTTGCCGCCGTCCGCGTAGGTGAAGACCTCGTCAACAAAGCCGAATTCACCGGTTTCTTTCACATACTCTACTATAGAAGGAACCAACCACAGCGCGTCATCCGCGCAGGCGTCCGCTATACCGTGAACCATCGAGTTCTTGTCAAAGGAAGGAACGACGGTGGGGGATTTAAACACCGCGGGTTTCCGCTCCTCGAACCATGCGGGGTCAAACAGGTGAAGCCCGTAGCCCTTGGACGTCAGCCCTTTGAGCAACTCGACGATGCGGGAGCGGCATTTTTCAGGATTGGAATGGGGGACACACATAGCGTCCTGAGCGGTGTCGCGGTAGCCCAAACCCGTGCGCCCGCCCACCTCGATAAAGGAAGCGAAGCGGGAAAACATCACGTTGATCTCCGATTGGTATAAGGTCCAGATGTTCGTCATGGTATTCAAGGCTTCGCTCGGCGTGTCTACCTGCAATTTGTCGAGCTTCTTACCCCAGAAGGCGGCGAGATCGGCGAAAGCGGAGTCAACAGCGGAAAATGCGCCGTATTTGGCGCGGATACGCCCGCCTTCGCTGAAGCCGCCTTCGCCCAACATAAACAGGACGCGGAAAGTTTCGCCCGGTTTAAGGGTGATTTTGCGGCGCAAGCCCCCGCAATGGTTGCCGCCTTTCTCAAAAGAGCCGCTACAGCACCCGCGTTCAACCGCGAAGGGGTTATTTTCGCTACGATAGTCCCCGATAAACCTATCGCGTAAACAGTCAAAGTCCTCTTTCCCGCCGGCGGTCTTGCCATTCTGGTCAATATAGGTGAAAAACTGCTCGCCAGCAGGCTCGTAAAACGGGTCCATTTCTATGATTCCATCTTTGTATGATGAACCGCACGCATAAAGGCTCATTTGGAAGTTCTTATTGTCCATTTCAATGTGATGAAACGAGAATTCCATATATCCGAAGAGGCTCAAGTCGCGTTCTTTTTCGGAATTGTTGGTAATTTTCACGTCCCAAAGCTCAACCGCTTCTCCGATAGGGATAAAAAGCGTCTGTTCGCCGCTGATTCCAGCGTATTCGCACTGGAATTTGCTGTAGGAAAGCCCGTGTCGGCATATATACCTTGCCTCGTCGAGCGGTTTGCCGACAGGTTGCCACGACAGACTCCAATAATCGCCTGTTTCGTTGTCCCGCAGATAAACGTAATGACCGGGTCTGTCCATTGGCACGCCGTTTGGTCTGAAACGGGAAATCCTGTGGTATTCAGGCGTTTTGTAAAAGAGATAGCCGCCTGCCGTGTGGTTGAACACGCCAGCCATGTCTTGAACCCCTATATAGTTTGTCCACGAGGTGGGGACATTAACCTTATCTATGACATATTCGCGTCTTGCGTTGTCAAAATAACCGTATTTCATTGTTCCTCCGAGTTAAAGAACAACTATATCTTATTTTTCTTTCTTTTTCAAGGCACACCCGAAGGGTGTTTAACGACTTCATACGGGTTATTGTTTGAAAGGGAGCGCCGCTGTCCCCGTCTTGACGGTTACGCTTGCTTTGCAAGCGGAACCTGCTCGTTGTTAGGTAATCCACACGCACGGCGGAGCAAGACGCTTTAAAACACCCGAAGGGTGCGCTTGCAAGCAAGTGGAACCTTCGTTTTATCTGACTCCGCCGCACGTCTCGTCTCTGCTCATTGCTCTCTGCTCTCTGCTCATTGCTAACTACTACCTGCTCTCTGCTCATTGCTAACTGCTCATTGCTAACTGCTACCTGCTAACTGCTCATTATGGATCAGGCATCGGTATATCTTAATGCTCAATAAGTAATTACCTATGTATCAGCAGTAGTTACCTTTGCTTCAGAAGTAACTACTTATGGCTCAAAAGTAACTACTTTTACCCTAGAAGTAACTACTTATGGCTTATAAGTAACTACTTTTAGCCTAGAAGTAACTACTTTTGATCTAGAAGTAACTACTTTTTATCTAGAAGTAACTACTTTTATATCAGAAGTAACTACTTTTAGCCTAGAAGTAACTACTTTTGGCTCAGAAGTAGTAGTTACCAAAGTAGTCTTTACATTGATAGATATTCCGCCGCGGCGCATAAGGGCAAAGACGCAAAGCAGTCTCGCGCCAATAGGAAGGTATGTGAGCCTAGCGGTTTCGGTAAAGCCCAGAGTTGAATAGCATCCGCGATGGGGCGGCGGATTTGCGGATTTGTTGTTTGCCAATTTAGCATGAGAGACGATAAATTCCTTGCATGACACAAAATTTAAATTTAAAATCAAAAAAGCCCAATTTGGACTTGACATCGGTAATATTTAGTATATAATGTCTGAATACGATTTATATCGAAAATTTCTTTAGGAGGAATAAATGAAGAAGTTTTTTCTAGGATTTTTGGTTCTTGCGGTGTCAATGAGCGCCATATTAGCAGGATGCCAAAAACAAACTGCCCCGGCTTCTGCGCAATCGCAGTCGTCGGCAGAGCAGAAAGTCACTCTTAAGGTGTTAAATTACTTTGATTTAACATCCGCAAATTCCGCTGATGGTATTACGAAGATTTGGGATACCTACACGGCGTCTCACCCGAATATTATTGTTGAAAGGGAAGACCTGTTTAACGATCCCTTCCATAACAAGACGGAAGCTTACGCCGCCTCTGGTAATTTGCCCGACGTTATGTACGCATGGCCTTCCGGACGTTCAACCACCCTCTATGCCAACCGCTTACTCAGAGACCTTACCCCGCTTATTCAGAGGGACGGGCTGACCGCTTCTTACAACCCACTGGCTCTCGATCCGAGCCAGTTTGCGGGAAACTATGTTGGTATCCTTACTCAAGGAATCACCTCAAGCCACGCCTTCTATGTGAACACAGCAGTGCTTGCGGACGCTGGACTCCAGCCCGCGACAACTTATGAAGAGCTCAAGGCGCAGGTCCCGGTGCTCAAGGCAAAGGGTTACGATACCATCCTCATGGCGAACAAAGACACCTGGGTTATGCAATCCTGTCTGTTCTCTCTTATCGCGGGACGTTTCGGCGGCGCGGGATGGGAGCAGAATATACTCAATGGTCAAGCGAAATTCACAGACCCTGACTTCTTAAACGCTATCAGATTCGTCAAACAGATGTATGACGACAATGTGCTTTCCCAAGACACGCTCACCACCGACTACGGCACCGTTACAGGTCTGTTCGCCCAGAATAGAGGCGCATACTTGATTGACGGAGATTGGCGCGTCGGCGCATTCATCACCGACCAGTCTTCCGGCGCGGCTCTGATTTCCCCTGCTGACCAAGAAAACATCCTTATCACCGTGTTCCCAGACATCCCCGGCGCAAAACTCAACAAATCTACATCCGGTATTCTTGGAACAGGGTGGGGTATGCGAGCCGACATTCCAGCAGGCTCTCCGCAAGAAGCGGCCGCTTGGGAGTTGGTTAAATACCTCTCCGGCAAAGACGTTCTTACCTATCAGGTGAACACCGGCGCAATATCAACACCCAGCCGTAACGACATTGACACCAGCACCATGACGCTTGAACCTATGCAAAAAGCCATCATCGCTTTGCCCACCCAGTACACAGCTTCGACAGCGGTTATTGACGGCGTATTTGCTGGTCCTGTCTATACCCCATTGAACGATGGTCTTCAGGCTATCGGTATTGGAACATGGACTCCGGAACAAGTCGCTCAAGCTACTCAAGAAGCTTTTGAGGCTTGGAAGGCGGAACAACAGTAGTATAGGCAAAGAGGCTGTGCAAAGAACGCGCAGTCTCTTTGTTTCTATACGAGGACTTTATCCATTAAAAATAATGGAAATCTGGGGATAACACAATCGTTAATCCCCAAATTTTTGTAAAGAGCTTTTGTGTGGGGTTTCCCACTTCGCCTTCTACGGTTATCGCATCTAGGCAGGTTAATTAACCCCACTTGATATTTTCATTCATCACTTTATAAGGAGGTGAAAATGAGTGATTTAACCGCAAAAAGGGAACAAACTTTTTCTTATCTGCTCCTCGTTATCCCTGCAGTGCTCGTCTATTTTTTTGTAGTAGCTTTCCCTACAGTGTTTTCCGTTGTCTTGAGTCTAACGAACTACAGGGGCGGAAAAGTTTTTGGCAATAGTAACATAAATTTCGTGGGTCTGAGAAGTTATGTAAGGGTGTTTACGTATCCGGGCGGTCCTTTTTATATTGCCCTTCGTAACAATATGCTCATAGTGCTCATGTCCGTCTTCGGGCAGATACCCTTAGGTTTCGCTCTCGCCTATATCTTATCCCGAAAACTCATAAAAGGCGTTGACTTTTTCCAAACCGTGATTTATCTTCCCAATGTCATCACACCCGTCATCATCGGTATTCTTTTTAACAGCTTCTTCCTCGGCAGATACAGCGTTTATGCGGAAATTGTAAGGATTTTTAATCCAACGGCAGAATTCGGATTGAGTAAATACCCCATGATTCCGGTGCTTATCGTCATGCTTTGGATGTATACAGGTATGTACGTCATCATATTCTTGGCGAACATCCAGCGTATTGACACATCTATCATCGAAGCCGCAAAGATAGACGGCGCTTCTGAAGGACAAGCCCTCTGGTACATCATCCTGCCATCTCTCTCCGGCGTCATCGTTACAAGCGCCATTCTCGCCATCTCCGGTTCTCTGAAATCATTCGATCTGCTGTTCGTTATGACAGGCGGCGGCCCGGCTGGACAAACCAGTGTGCTTTCTATCTTTATGTTTGATCGGGCGTTTAAAACAAGCCCGGATTATCCTCTCGCAAACGCCATCTCCACGATAATGGTCATCATAAGCTTCATCTTGATTGCTATTACTCAACTCGTGGAAAAGAAATTCGGTGGTAAGGAGTAACAAATGGACGTAAGAAATCAAGACATTCCAGTAAAAATAGTCATCTATCTTATCATGCTGATCTTCGCTGTTTTGGCGATTTATCCTCTCTTGTGGATGTTCATCCAGTCTTTCAAGACAACCCAGGAGTTTATGGGTACAAGCAAGTTATCCCTTCCAGAGGACTGGTTCAAGTCAGCCTTCATGGGCGGCAACCCGGCCAGACCGTGGCAGGGGAATTACCCCTACGCATGGAATCAGGCGAATTTCGGTATGCTTTTCATAAACAGCATCTTCTATACCGTTGCCACCGTGGTATCTGTGGTTGTCCTTAGCGCAATGGCGGGCTTCGCCTTCTCCAAGATTCCAAGCAAGGCGACCCCGGTGCTTTTCGGCGTCTTCATCATCGGTATCCTACTCACATTACAGTCTATCATGGTGCCGCTCTTCCTCATGGTGAACGCGGTGCATCTCTACAACACCCGATTGGGGGTACTGATTCCCTACATAGGCTTGGGTTTGCCAATGGGTATCTACCTCGCAACCGACTTCGTGAGGAGCGTACCTGACGCAGTGATTGAATCCGCCCGCATTGATGGAGCGAAATACCTCAAGATTTTCTCCAGTATCATTCTTCCAATGATTTCGCCGGTCGCCATGACCATAGCAATTCTGACCTTCTCCGGCACATGGAACGAATTCATGCTCATCAATATCCTCGCATCTTCAGGAAACGGCTGGGCAAATATTAAATCCCTGCCTGTGGGTATCAATATGTTCTCAGGAGCGCTCGCCTCGGACTACGGTAAGCAATTCGCCGCCCTTACTATGGGCGCGGTACCTATGATTGCATTCTATTTGTCTTTCCGCAAGCAAATCACCAAAGGCGTTGCCGCAGGCGCGGTCAAGGGCTAATCAAAGAAGAGAATAATGAATGAAAGTAGCAATGTCATGCAATTTCAGCACATTCATTATTCTCTAAAAATCAATTATTTAATAAAGACTTCCCACCACCTTTTTATAAACATCTGACAGAATCATAATAATGGCGTTAGTTGCAAATGAACTTCCGCTTCGCCCGCGAAACCGTTGTTATAGAGGTAAACCCGTTGAGTGTCAATTTTCGACTCAAGCGGCGCGTCTGTCACCACCAACGGTGTATCTTTGAAGCAATCCGCAGGTATAAAAATCTCGGTAGGTTGTTCTATTGACGGATCAGCCTTGAAAGTATACGAGAAAAAGCCGGTTTTCCTGTTCCACGATAAGCGCAAGGGTATACCAGCAGTCGCCATAGGGTATGGACGGAGCCAACCACGCATAGCGCGAGGCTTGTTTTCCGAAAAGATAGACAAATCCTCGCCGTTCCAATGATCGCCTTCGGCATTTGTGTTATCCGCCGTGTAGTTCCAAATCGTTGAATGAAGTAATAGCGCGTCAATCGCATCATAATACATGGAAAGCGCGGTTTCGTGGATATGGTAATCGCCTGTTTTGAAAGCTTTTCGTCCATTTAAGTCAAAAGGCAATCCGAATTCACCTAAAAGACATGGTATATCGTTCATTCTTTCGCGGGTCCAATCAACAGACTCGCGTAGGCACGCGACAAAATAAGCGGCGATGTTTTTCTTGCCAAATACGGGCTTGCGTGTTTTTGCGTTTACCGTGAACCAAGGACAGAAGGACTTAGTAAAAAGAGCCACCCCGTCGTACCAATGGAATGCATTGACTGCGTTTGTGGGTGCGTCTCCCTTTGCCCATGAAGGCTGTTCGCCCATAGGAACGCCCTCAATAAATAGAAACGCCTTTTTGTTTTGTTCCCTGATACGCTCTGCGAATTTCTTTATAAAAGGATTTAAGAAATCATTGGCAAAGGAGACAGGCTTTCCGTTTGTTACCGCGAAGTTTTTTTCAGATAGTTTCGGCGTTCCTCCTTCGTCAGACCAAAAACCTGCTTGTTTCCACGGGCAAGAAAAGCCCTCTTTGAATAAAGAGGCGGACTCATAAACCTGTGAGTCGATGATTCTTTCGCCTAAAAGGTTGGTTGCATAGGTTGGAACTTTGGTACGGTAGCCTGACGCGGCGGTCATTGCCATGAATGGAGACGGTAAGGGGCCTAACTTCACTATGTAGTTCTCAAGCTTGTTCAGGTCTCGGCAACCAATAAAGCCCGGGTGCGGCTCATTCATAGAGCCGAAGCCTACTATGGCGGCGCAATTCTTTAGTCTTCGGTAGCAATGTTTAAATGCGGCGATGTAATGCTCTTGGAGAAAATCTTGCGCTGACTCGCCTTCTATGTGAAAGTCTGGCGCGAAGGCGGCGCCTCCGAAGAACAGGGTGAACATGGTTGCGGTTGCGTAACGGCTATAATTCGTGGGCCACAGCATAGGGGGCGCTTTTTCCCCCGCAAGTCCTTGTTCCGTGATTGCCGCGCCTGTTGAGTCGAGTTTCGTTATGTCTATGCCGATTTTCTCCAATGTCCATGCGGGTGCGCCGTCTCCGCCGGTCCATCTGCTCCACACATCTTGGTGTGGATCCATATAAACGCTTATGCCGTTCTTCTCTGCTATGAGGAGGATTTTTCGTAGATATGCCAGATATTCCTCGTCATAGATGCCAGGTCCAGCGTGTTCTATAGCTTCCCATGTGATAAAAAAGCGAATAAAGGTGAAGCCCCATGAGCGGAGTCTGGCAAAATGCGTCTCGGCGTGCTCTAGTGGGAATGGTCTGTCTACGAAAGAGGCGGTTTCAGGCGATGTAAGCGGAGTGGGTTGGGACGGAGTTTTACTTCCAACGTTACAGCCGCGCAGAATCAGCGTCCTACCTGATTCGTCAAATATAAGGTTGTTTTGTATATTCATATTTTCAATATACCAAGAAGTCAATTACCCTTTCAAGACACCCTTCGGGTGTTTAACGACTTCTTAATGGTTGTTGTTTGAAAGGTGGCGCCGCTGTCCCCGCAGGCACGCCTGTTTAACAACTTCACAATGGTTGTTGTTTGAAAGGAGGACCCGCTGTCCCCGTCCTGACGGTTACGCTTGTAAACAAGCGGAACCTACGCGTTATCTGATACCGCCGTACGTTTCGTCTTTGCTCTCTGCTCATTGCTCTTTACTCATTGTTCTTTCCGCTGTCCCCATCTTGACCCTTTAAAACACCCGAAGGGTGCGCTTGTAAACAAGCGGCGGCGACCCCTTTCGCTCTGTTACGAGACGCGGTACTCTTTCTCACGAGCAACCGTTTATAACCGTGGTGTCTGACACCTTTCGCGCAAGTTACTTTAACCCGCTGGGGCTGGGGTTGAAGCTCTGGGAGTTTGAGTTGAAACCCTGGGAGTTTAAGTTAAAACCCTGGGAGTTTAAGTTGAGACCCTGGGAGTTTAAGTTAAAACCCTGGGAGTTTGAGTTGAGACCCTGGGAGTTTAAGTTAAAACCCTGGAAGTTTAAGTTAAAATCCCGGGAGTTTGAGTTGAAACCCGGGAGTTTAAGTTGAGACCCTGGGAGTTTAAGTTAAAACCCCGGAGGTTTGAGTTGAAACCCGGAAGTTTGAGTTGAAACCCTGGGAGTTTAAGTTAAAACCCCGGAGGTTTGAGTTGAAACCCTGAGAGTTTAAGTTGAGACCCTGGGAGTTTAAGTTAAAATCCCGGGAGTTTGAGTTGAAACCCCGGGAGTTTGAGCAGTCCGAATATAGGGCGGTGTCAGAGGCAAAGACTGTTAGGTGTGCCTCGTGTGAAAAGATAAAAAAATCGGCAATCCGCGTAACAGATATTTATAATATTTTGTTTTATTTGAATAAAGGAAGAATATGCGAAAAAAGAACAGATTTGTTACCCTCATTTTAGTGGCTTTGACCGGTATTTTTGTTATAGGAATGGCGTTTTTGTTGATTCAAAGGCGGCAATCGAGCCAGCCCATGCCCCCCCGTGGAGCCACCCCTCCTGCTCAGACTGAGGGAACCCCAAGGCGTGGTGGAACTTCGGCTGTGGCGAATAGAACCCCTGTACGAGTTGTATCTGTTATACAGGGGAGTGTCGAGAGTAGTATCGTCATAAACGGAGACGTCTTGGCGGGCAAAGAAGTTTCCATTTACCCGTCGGTTGCTGGGAAGCTGGCGTCAACGCGGCTCAAACCGGGAGAAGCGGTCTTTCGCGGACAGGTTCTAGCAATGGTTAATCCGTCTCGTCCGGGGGAAGTCTACGAGCAAAGCCCGGTCGTGTCAACCATAGATGGCACGGTTCTGTCAGTGCAGGCGAACACAGGCGACACGGTTACCGCGAATACCGTAGTTTACGTGGTTGGAGACATCTCTAATATCGTGGTTGAGTCCTTTGTGCCAGAGCGTTTCTCGGCGTCGATTCATGAAAGGCTTGCCGCGGATGTTTCCTTTGAGGCTCTACGCGGCGAATCCTTTACCGCGACCGTGAGCGAAGTGAGTCCTGTGCTTGACCCGTCAAGCAGAACCATGCGTATTCGTCTGAATTTCGCCCAAAAAGACGCGCGTATCAAGCCGGGTATGTTCGCCCAAGCGAGTCTTGTAACGGAGACGCGGAGCGGCGTTCTCACCATTCCCAGAGACAGCGTCATAAACACTTACGGTTCCTTCATTGTCTTTATCGTTGACGAAGACAGCGTGGCTCACCAAGTAGAAATCAGCATAGGCTTGGAAAACGAGGAGAAAATCGAGGTAATAAGCGGTCTTGAGGAAGGAGATCGCGTCGTATTTGAAGGGCAGAACTTCTTAACTGACGGCGATATTGTACGAATAGTGGACTAACACACCCTTCGGGTGTTAGACGACTTCCTATAGGGTGTTGTACGAAAGGGGTCTCCGCTGACCCCGACAGGGACGGTTACGCTTGCACGCAAGCGGAACCTATGCGTTGTACGACAGGATGCGTTGCTGACGCCCCATCCAGCGCCGCCGCGAAGCAGGCGCCACAAGTAAGGCAAGCGTCATAAGTATGAGGGGGGCGCGTCTTTCCCTAAACGGAGGATGGCACACAGTCGCCCTTGTGGTGCGCCCCCCTCGCTTCAGCCCGCTTGCGCGGTCTTACGCTATCCCCCAACCCGCATGTCTGACACCGCTCGGCTCTCACCCACGACTGACACCGCTCGGCTCTCACCCGCGACTGACACCGCTCGGCTCTCACCCACAAAAAAGAGGGCGGAGGCGCTTATGCGCTCCGCCACCCTTCGTACAATAACCATTGTGAAGTCGTCTAACACCCGAAGGGTGTCCGGTTAATTATACTATTCGTATTTCCAATTCTTTACCAATAGCTCTCGCTATCTTATTTAAAAATTCAAGTGTAGGATTATAATTTCCACTCTCCAGCCGGGATATATTTGATTGTCTTGTTCCAACCAAGTCTGCCAGATCCTTTTGTGTTAAATTTTTTTCTTGTCGGGCTGTTATTATTTCCTCAATAATTTTATATTCTGCCTCGTTGTTTTTGAGTTCCTGCCATACTTCTTCATTCTGCAAAAGTTTTTTCT
>JAISCD010000064.1 GCA_031265825.1 Treponema sp.
AAGCTGAAGTTCAATTTTCAGCTATTGGATTTCTGTATCATGGGAAATCACGTCCATTTATCGATAAAACCGGGTAAGGACGGTAATTTATCGCAAATAATGCAATGGATAAAGTGTAACTTCGCCAAGGCGTGGAATAAGATGAATGGGCGGAAAGGTCATGTGTGGGGAGAGCGGTTCTATTCACGAATAATCAGCGGGATAACGGACTTTTTGCGGGTGCGGGAGTACATCGCGGAGAATCCGGTGAAGGCTGGGCTTGTGGAACAAGCCGCGGAGTGGGTGTTTGGCAGTTTATACCAACGGCTCCACCACTTAACTGATTTAGTAGACGATGCGGTGTCAGACATCTTTGGCTGAGGTACGATAAAGCATCCGTCCTCACACCCCATTCAGAACTCCGACTGTTCTATTCCGAACTCCGTTTGTTCTATTCCGAACTAGATTTAAGTAGTTCAGAACTAGATTTATCTAGCTCAGAACTCCGATTAACTAGCTCAGAACTAGATTTAACTAGCTCAGAACTCCGATTAAGTAGTTCAGAACTCCGATTAAGTAGCTCGGAACTAGATTTATCTAGCTCGGAACTCCGATTGTTCTGTTCAGAAATCAGACTTTGAAGCTCTGAAATCCTTAATCTATGGTGTCAGACACCATTAGCGATGCGGTGTCAGACACCCTCTAACAACGAGAAGGTTCCGCTTGCAAAGCAAGCGTAACCGTCAAGACGGGGTCAGCGGCACCTCCTTTCGGACAACACCCATTGGGAAGTATTTAAACAGCCTTAGGCTGTAAAAATAAGCTTGACTCTTGGCGATTCTTCGTATAACATTGGTGTTATCGTTTCGTGAATAGCCGCTGATTCTTTGATGAAATCTGTATTGTACACAAGCGGCGCGCTTGTTAAGCGTGCAAACAAGCGGAACGTATTTTGATTTTTTGAACAAAGGTAAATTAAGGAGAAAGGTAATGGCAGTTAGTCTATCAAAAGGACAGAAAGTTGATTTGACGAAGGGGAATCCCGGTTTGTCAAAATTGACAGTCGGACTCGGCTGGGATACGAACAAGTATGACGGCGGTGCGGATTTTGACCTTGACGCTTCGGCGTTTTTGCTCGGAGACAATGGAAAGATTCGTAACGAAAGCGATTTCGTGTTCTATAACCAGCCCAAACACCCAAGCGGGGGCGTTCACTCCACCGGAGACAACCGTACCGGCGTAGGCGAGGGCGACGATGAACAAATCAAGGTTGATTTGCAGAAAATCCCCGCGGACGTGGCGAAGGTCGCATTCACCGTAACCATCCATGAAGCGCAGGCAAGGCGGCAAAACTTCGGTCAGGTCAGCAACGCTTATATCCGTGTTGTGGACGACGCGAATAACACCGAAATTATGCGTTACGACTTAGGTGAGGATTTCTCTGTAGAAACCGCAGTCGTCATCGCGGAAATCTACCGCAACGGCGCGGAATGGAAATTCAACGCCATCGGAAGCGGCTTTAAAGGCGGACTCTCCGCGCTTTGCGGTAACTTCGGAATCCAAATTTGATAGTTAGGAGGAATTGATGTCTATCAGTTTAACAAAAGGACAGAGAATCGACCTATCAAAGGATGGAGGCGGGACACTCAAGAAGGTCGTCGTCGGTCTGGGCTGGGACGTGGCAAATAACGGTCCAGATATTGACTGCGACGCGTCCGCTATTCTGTGCGGCGCAGACGGCAAGACCCTCCGCACCGGAGACGTGGTATTCTATAACAACCAGAAACATCCAAGCGGGAGTGTCTATTCCACCGGAGACAACCTTACAGGCGCGGGCGAAGGCGATGACGAACAACTCATCGTAGACTTGACGAAAGTCCCAACCGAATACGAGAAAATAGCCTTCGTCGTAACCATCTATCAGGCAAAAGAAAGAAAACAACATTTCGGGCTTATCAAAAACGCTTTTATCCGCATCGTGGACGCCGAAACAGGTAAGGAAATAATGAGATACGACTTGTCGGAGAATTATCCAAATAAGACAGGTATTATCTTCGGCGAAATCTACCGCAAGGACGGAAAATGGAAGTTCAACGCCATAGGACAAGCCACAGATGACACCGGCATCGTTAGTATGTCCACCAGATTCGGGTATAATGGCTTCAAATAAGCCTGTTCCAACCAATTCAATATGCGCCCCACAAGGGCGCATATTTGCACTATTGCCGAATCCCTCCCACGTCTTACCAAGAGACGTGGGAGGCGCAAGCCGTCTTCAAAGACAAATACACAGTTACCGTTAAAGGCATTCTGGATATGACTTGCTAAATCTTCAATACCACACTATAATGAAAGAATATTTTTAATTCTCAAGGAGAGTAATATGCGAACTTTTGGACTTAATGACGCCGAAGTTGCGGCGTCGCAGAGTAAATATGGTACAAACAGGCTTACAGAACAGGAAACCGAGAATTTCTGGGACAAACTCAAGGATAATTTCAATGACCCGATGATAAAGATACTTATCGCGGCGCTCGCCATCAACGTAACGCTCGTTGTTTTGAACTACACAGGCGTTATAAAGGGCGAGGAAATGGCGTGGTACGAGCCGGTCGGCATCGCCGTAGCCATACTTCTGGCAACCTTTGTTTCCACGTTCTCGGAATACCGCAACGAAAATGTCTTCCAAAAATTACAGGACGAAGCGTCAAGAATCAAGTGTAAAATCTATCGGAACGGAGGAATCGTCGAACTCCCGATAGACGACATCGTAGTGGACGATGCTATACTCCTCCAACCCGGGGACAAGGTGCCGGCGGACGGCTTGATAATCGACGGCAATATCAAAGTTGACCAATCCGTGCTGAACGGCGAGTCCAAGGAGGCGGAAAAGAACGCGATCCCTGAAGATTACCATGACGAAAACGCCAATATGGATTTTCTCAACAAGTACAAAGCCTTCCGAGGATCAGTCGTTTACAGCGGCAACGCGGTCATGCAAGTGTCAGTCGTAGGTGACCGTTCAGTTTACGGACAGATCGCCAAGGAGTTGCAGATCGACGACGAGCGTGAATCCCCACTCAAAGTGAAACTTGGCGGACTAGCGGATACCATCAGCAAATTCGGCTACATCGGCGGCGTAGCCATTGCTCTCGCGCTCCTGTTTCAACGAATCATCTATCACAATAACTTTGACCCCGTACAAATCGCCGCGTATTGCGCCAACTGGGGCGTTATAGTCAGCGATGTGATTCACGCGGTTATGCTGGCGGTCATCATCATCGTTATGGCTGTTCCCGAAGGCTTACCCCTGATGATAGCCATCGTTTCCGCGCTCAACATGGGGAAGATGCTGAAAGATAACGTTTTGGTACGGAAGATCGCGGGCATTGAAACCGCAGGAAGCCTCAATTTCCTATTCAGCGACAAAACAGGCACCATTACCCGCGGCAAACTAGAGGTGGTTACCTTCATTGATGGCGATAATAACGAAGCCAAGACATACTCCGCTGTTCAAGCGGGCGTGAAGAAATACCTGTCCCTGTCTATTCACCAGAATACCGACTCGATAATGACCGGCGAAGGCGCTCAGCGCAGGGCAATCGGTGGCAACGCCACGGAGCGTGCGGTCCTCAGCTTTTCCTCAGAGGCAGGCGAGTCAGTCAGCGTTAAAACCGAAGGTAAAATCCCGTTCAATAGCACGAATAAATACTCAGCGACCACCGTCTCTGGAGATGTAAACTTGACGCTTATCAAAGGCGCGCCAGAGAAGATTCTGCAAAAGTGCAAGTTCTACATTGACGCAAAGGGTGAAAAGAAGCCTTATGTGGGCTATGATACGCTTAACGCCAAAATCGACGAACTCGCTGGACGCGCCATTCGCGTACTCGCCCTCGCGGTGTCAGAGGACAAGATCGTGAACGATGAGTCCTTGCCGGAAGGCGACTGGACGCTCGTGGGCATCGTAGGCATACGAGACGAAGTCCGTCCGGAGTCGGTAACAGCAATAAAGGAAGTCCACGGCGCGGGCGTTCATGTGGTGATGATAACAGGGGATCGCAAGGAAACCGCGGTGGCTATCGCAAAAGAAGCGGGACTGTTGACTATGGACAGCGACATTGTGCTAACCTCAGCCGAGCTTGGGGATTTGACGGACGAGCAGATAAAGGAAAGACTGCCGCGCCTGCGGGTCGTCGCCCGCGCACTCCCCTCGGACAAGAGCCGTCTGGTCAGAATCGCCCAAGAGATGAATCTGGTCGTGGGTATGACAGGCGACGGCGTGAACGATTCGCCTGCCCTAAAGAAGGCGGACGTGGGTTTCGCTATGGGCGGCGGCACGGAAGTCGCCAAAGAAGCGGGCGATATTGTGATTCTGGACGACAACTTCAACAGTATTGACAAAGCTATCCTCTACGGGCGCACGATATTCAATTCTATCCGCAAATTCATCGTGTTCCAACTTACGATAAACGTGAGCGCGGTTTTGATAAACTTCGTGGCGCCGCTTTTGGGCAAGGAGAACCCGCTCACCATCACGCAAATACTCTGGGTGAATCTGGTGATGGACACGCTTGCGGCGCTTGCGTTTGGTGGAGAGCCAGCGTTGCACCGTTTTATGCAGGAAAAGCCGAAGCGCCGAGACGAGAAGATCGTGAGCGGCGCCATGTGGAGCGCGATTATGACCGGCGCTGTGTGGACTTTCCTCGTGAGCGCGGTCTTCCTGTTCACCGACTTGCTGTCAAGTTACCTACCGTCGAGTGGTAGTTTTCCATTTGAACTCGACAGTCTGCATACGGCGTATTTTGCTTTCTTCATTTTCATAGCAGTCTTCAATGCGTTCAACGCGCGCACGGATAAGCTGAACCTCTTCGACAACATCGGCAGTAATAAGAACTTCCTAAAAATCCTTTTGCTCATAGCGGTTGTGCAGGTTATTCTTGTGTATATCGGCGGCGGCGTGTTCAAGTGCAACGGTTTGAACGGCGTCCAATGGCTCGTGGTACTTATCGCGGCTGTATCTATCATACCAATTGATCTAATTCGTAAAGCTTTGTCTCTTTCCCGTTCCTAAACGGCAGGGGGAGGGATGGTAAGACCACTCTCCCCTACTTTCCCCTTTTTACATTGCCTCTCACGCATAGTGGAGAGCATCTCTCACGCATAGGTGAGAGTGTCTCTCACGCATAGGTGAGAGCACCTCTCCAGCGTAGTGGAGAACGTCTCTCACGCATAGGTGAGAGCATCTCTCCAGCATAGTGGAGAGCGTCTCTCCAGCATAGTGGAAGGTATCTCTCCAGCGTAGTGGAGAACGTCTCTCCAGCATAGTGGAAGGTATCTCTCCAGCATAGTGGAGAGCATCTCTCCAGCATAGGTGAGAACGCCTCTCACGCGTAGGTGAGAATGGCTCTCACGTGTAGGTTAGAGCATCTCTCACGCGTAGGTTAGAGTGTCTCTCACGCATAGGTGAGAGTGTCTCTCACGCAGAGGTGAGAACGCCTCTCACGCAGAGGTGAGAACAGCTCTCACCTATAAGCATCGCTCGTGTTTGGTATCAGAACACCGACCTTGGTGCCAGACACCGGCTATCCTCGGCTAACCTGCGTCTGTTGCGTTGGTGTTTGGTGCCAGACACCGACTTCTCATACGCCCAGCGGAGCATGATAACACGTAAAGTGTCTGACACCCCTAACGTCATGTATAGATTGAGAGCGTCTCTCACCTAAAGCATCGCTCGTGTTTGGTATCAGACATCGACCTTGGTGTCAGACATCGGCTATCTCCAGCTTACCTGCGCCTGCTACGTTGGTCTGGTGTCAGACACAGCGGAGCATGATAACACGTAAAGTGACTGACACCCCTAACTCCTCACGTATATGTCTGACACCGGCTTACCTAAAGTGTCTGACATCTCAATTCCCCCCACACATAAAAAAAGAGCGACCTTTATGGTCGCCCCTTTTTTAATTCACAGTGCCTTGAAATTATCAAACCCCTCCGTAAATAAAGATTTATTTCCCCTGTTGTTACGCAAATTTGGCTATTAGAAGAAAAGCGTCCACCTTGAGACTCGCGCCACCGACCAATGCGCCATCTATATTTTCTTTTGCCATGAGTTGCGCCGCATTTTCCGGCTTTACAGAACCGCCGTATTGGATAATGACATCTGTAGCCGCGTCTGCTCCGTAGAGTCTGCTAATAGTTTTACGGATATAAGCGTGAATCGCGTCCGCATCGTCTGGCGTTGCGGTCTTGCCCGTGCCTATCGCCCATACAGGCTCGTAGGCTATGACGATATTCGCCAAAGCGTCTTTCGGAACGCCGGCAAGCCCCCAGATAATCTGACTTTCGCACACAACTTCGGCTTGTCCACACTCGCGCTCTTCGAGAGTCTCTCCCACGCAAAGGATGACTTCAAACCCGTGTTTCAAAGCGAGTTTGACCTTCTTATTGATGAGCGCGTCGTCTTCCTTGTAGATATGTCTGCGCTCACTATGTCCTAAAACGATGGTCTGCACGCCCAAGTCTTTTAACATCAATACAGATACTTCACCTGTATGCGCGCCTTGTTCTTCAGCCGCGACATCCTGCGCCCCAAGCCTAACATTCGTATTTTTGACGACCGCGCCTACAGCTTCAAGCGCGGTGAACGACGGCGCTACCATATATTTATGTTTGCCGTCCTTGAGACCATCAACCAATGCCTTCGCCAATTCCACGGCTTCGGCGCGAGTCTTGTGCATCTTCCAGTTGCCGGCAATGTAGTATTGTCTGCTCATTTCTTCACTTCCTTTCAAAAAATATATTGGTGAATAGCAAGGTATTTTGTTTCCCTACGCTAGACACCCTTATCTGCATACCTCTATGCCGGGCAATTTCTTGCCTTCGAGCAATTCAAGAGACGCGCCGCCGCCGGTGGATACATGACTCATCTTGGAACTAAGTCCGAACTTGTTGACAGCCGCAACCGAATCTCCACCCCCGACTACCGATATTACGCCTTTATCTGTGGCGTCTGCAACTAGTCTGGCGACTTCTTCCGTGCCTTTAGCAAAGGCGGGGAATTCAAATACGCCGACAGGTCCGTTCCATACAATGGTTTTCGCCGTAGCGAGAACTTCTTTGTACTTGGCGATTGTTTTGGGACCAACATCCAAACCCATGAGGGTATCTGGCAAGTCCAGTCCATCAACAGGTATTGGCGCCGCGCTCGCATCAAAGGTTTCCGCGCCCACTTGATCAATCGGTAGGACGATTTCTACGTTTACCGCCTTCGCCGTGTCGAGGATTTTCTGCGCTACGCCGAGTTGGTCGTCTTCTACAAGCGACTTGCCGACCTTATGCCCCTGCGCCTTGAGGAATGTGTAAGCCATTCCTCCACCGACGACAAGCGCGGACGCGGTTTTCAACAGGCTTTCCAGAACGGCGATTTTGGAGCTGACTTTAGCGCCACCGATGACTGCGACAAGAGGTTTTTGCGGGCTGGTAACAATAGGTTCGAGGTAATCAACCTCTTTTTTCATCAGAAAGCCCGCAACGGACACCGGTACAAACTTGGCGATGCTGGCGGTTGAGGCGTGGTCGCGGTGCGCGGTACCGAAAGCATCATTCACAAAAATATCGCCGTAAGATGCGAGTTCCTTGGCGAGTTTGTCGCGTTCCGCCGCGTCTTTGGACGTTTCTTCTTTATGGAACCGCGTGTTTTCCAACATAATGACCGAGCCGTCCGATTGTTCTTCAATAAAAGCTTTCTTGCCAAAGCACCCATCTTCGCCTGCGAAAACTACGGGTTTACCGAGTTTCTTCGCCAAATATTCGGCGACAGGTCTCATCCGATGCTTGCCCGCGATGTATTTGTCATGGTCAAAAGGTTTGCCGTCTTTTTCAGCTTTTTCCTTTGCCTTCTTTTCGTCTTTGGACGGATCGCCAAGATGAGACGTTAAGGTTAGGGTTTTTACGCCGTGTTCAAGTATATAGTTAATAGTAGGGAGTGCGGCGACGATGCGGGTATCATCCTGCACAACGCCGTCTTTCATGGGGACGTTGAAATCGACCCGCATGATGATTCTTTTGCCTTTTAAATCAATAGTTTCCACTGTTTTAATATTTCCAGACATAATTCCTCCAAAATTTTAGTGAAGAATAGGGTTTATTGAAAAGGTTACCATTCGGCTCTTTGATCAACGCTCCCCTATTCTTCACTTTATTTATTTTTTACTGTCAATATATTTGAGCAGATCAACAACTTTGTTTGAGTAACCCCACTCGTTATCATACCAAGAAACCACCTTGAAGAAGCGTTTTTCGCCTTTGAGGTTGTTCTGTAGGGTGGCGAGGCTGTCATAAATCGAGGTATTCGCGTTGTGGATGATGTCGGTGGAGACAATTTCCTCTTTGCAATACGACAGAACGCCCTTGAGATAAGTTTCGGACGCTTTCTTCATAGCCGCGTCGATTTCCTCGATAGATGTATCTTTAGTTGTGCGGAATGTCAGGTCAATGACTGAACCTGTCGGGGTGGGAACGCGGAAGCTCATACCGGTGAGTTTACCCTTGGTAGAAGGGAGAACTTCGCCGACCGCTTTTGCCGCGCCTGTGGTTGCCGGGATGATATTAACAGCCGCCGCTCGACCGCCGCGCCAATCTTTCTGGGAAACGCCGTCCACCGTCTTTTGAGTCGCGGTGTAGGAGTGAATCGTAGTCATAAGACCGGTTTCCATTCCGATTTCTTCTTTCAGGATGACGTAGACGATAGGCGCGAGGCAGTTGGTAGTACAGGACGCGTTGGAAACGACGTGGTGTGAGGAAGGATCATATTCGCCTTCATTGACACCAATGACGATGGTTTTAACCGGTTTACTCGGATCCTTGGATTTACCCGGAGCGGAAATGATGACTTTCTTGGCGCCGGCTTCGAGATGTCCGTAGGTACGTTCATCTGTGTAGAGTCCGGTGGATTCAATGACATATTCGACGCCGAATTCCTTCCACGGCAAGTCTGCGGGGGTTTTGCCTTTGCCGGAGATACATTTAATTTCGTGTCCGTTGACCACGAGAATATCATCTCCCTTTGTCGTGATGTCAGCCTGCATCTTGCCCTGAGTTGAGTCGTACTTGAGCTGGTACGCAAAATACTTCGCGTCTGTGGAAAGGTCAACCACCGCCACTACGTCGATTTTGTCCTTTCCCAATAGCCCTTGTCCGACAAGTGCTTGAAATACGAGACGTCCAATACGCCCGAAACCGTTAATTGCTACTTTCATTAAGAACCTCCATGAAAATTAGTTGATGAAGGTGTGTTAAAAAGGAGGGTAAGCCGTTGATGTAAGGAGGGAAATTATAGAATAAACTACCACATTTTTCAAAACACCATCAAAATTTATATATATGATAAGTCTAAAGAGTAAAATAGTCAAGGGGGTAGACACACCTATCACGGCAAAAATATTTGTCTTAAATTGCGCGATTATCCCGCACGAAGTGTATGATTGACACCACGCCGCACGATTGACACCGCGGCCCCGTCCGCAGGGCGCAAAAAACCGCCCCCGGTGAGGGGCGGTTCAAGTTCCGCTTGACGCTTCGGAGCGACTGCGTTACTTATCTGGTGTATACCACCCAGCCGTTTATGGTGAGGGTTGAACCGGATACCGTGTAGTCTACAACATTTGGAGAAGGATCGAAGCTGGGTGAATATATAGAGAGGTTACTGCCGTCCGTCTTCCAAATACCGCTGTAACTGCCTGGTTCTTGTACCCAAGTCCCATTGGCGTTGAAGGTATAGGTCGTAGTCTGTCCCCCCTGCGTCATTTTCCATGCACCATGCAGACGGGCGTCACCGCCCGCGCCGGAGCCGACAGTCACGCTGGTAACTTTTTCGAGGGTTACATTTACGTACTCGGAGGAGAGCGTTAGGGCATCCTCGGAAATCGTATAGGGGACCCCGTCAATCTTCTTGTCCTCGGTTACGGTAAACTCGAAGGCTACAGATGCCCCCAGGGTATGGAAGGTTCCTTTCCCGTCCGCTTTGAGGTTCCAGTAACAGTCCTGCTCGTCCTTTGTCAGCTTCCAGATTCCCGCAAGGGACGTGTCGCTCGTTGGCTTCGAGAAACCGCTGAGTTTGCCATCCTGTATGCCAATGGAAAAGATCACTAGGTTGCTGGTAGGCGCCAGTATATAGACGGCGTCTGAATCCACACAGTACTTCAGGGTAATGGTATCACCACTGGTGAATACGGCATCTCCATTGCTCTTTAACTCCACCGATTGGCTATCACTGTTTACCCAGACCCCAAGGAGATCGCCTGTGGCGGCGGCAGGGGTCTTTGTATCATCAGTGTTTTTGGTGTAGGTAATGCCATACTGAGTGGTAAATTGGGTTTTTTCTGCATTGAATGTAACCGTATCCCCACCTATCTTGCTTGGAGACCATGAATCTTTATAAAAAGAAGAGGAATATAAGCTCCATTGTTACCCTGCCATATTCCCACGTAGTCCGCTAACTCGGAGGTAGGTGTCCACTTGGCGTACAGGGTGAGGCTTGCGTTAACGGTCAGGTTGTTTCCGACGGCGGGCGTGGTAAGCTCTTCGTCCGTATACCAGCCGTCGAATACGTTGCCGCTCTTGGTCGGTTGATAACTAGATGGGTATACTTTTTCGCCTTTGGCGACCGTAAGTGGCGCGATAGCCGAGCCGCCGTCGGTGTTAAAGGTTACGGTAAACGCCTCTGTCCAATGCGCCGTTAAGGTGATGGCCTGGGTAATGCCCGTACTGAAATCCCACGGGGTCTGTCCGTTGTACCAACCGCTAAAGATATATCCTTCCTTGGTAGGATCCGCGGGTTTGGCAACCGGTTCGCCTGACACCACGTCTTGCTCTGCCGGAGCGGTGGAACCGCCGTCCGTGTTAAACGTTACCGTATAGGACTGGACATTGTCTCCCGAAACCCATTTGGCGTAAATAGTCGTGTTCTGTACAACTACATCCGTGGCGAAGTTCCACTGAGTCGTTTTAGCCGCGTCCCTGTACCAATTGGCGAAGGTATACCCCTCCTTGGTTGGCTTCTCTGGTTCCTGTGCCTTTTCACCCGCCACCACGGTTTGCTCTGCCGGAACGGGAGTGCCGCCGTCCGCATCAAACGTTACCTTATAGGACTGGGCATTTTCCTCTTGAACCCACTTGGCGTAAATAATCGTGTCTGCCACAACTACGTCTGTGGCAAAGTTCCATAAGGTCGTTTTAGCCGCGTCCCTGTACCAGTTGGCAAAGGTGTGTCCCGCCTTGGTTGGCTTGGGCGGTTCCGCTACCAGTTCGCCTGACACTACGGTTTGCTCTGCCTGAATGGGAGTGCCGCCGTCCGTGTTAAACGTTACCTTATAGGACTGGACATTTTCCCCAGAAACCCATTTGGCGTAAATAATCGTGTTCTGCACAACTACGTCCGTGTCGAAGTTCCACAGGGTCGTTTTAGCCTCGTCCTTGTACCAGTTGGCAAAGGTGTGTCCCGCCTTGGTAGGATTCGCGGGCTTGGTAACCGTTTTACCTAGTTCCACACTTTGAGCCGAAACCGCACTGCCACCGTCAACATTAAAGGTTACGGTGTACTTCGTAGGCTCTGGATCCGAACCCTCATCAGTGCATCCAGTAAAGATAAATGCCAGGGTCGCAAAGACCACAAGCAAGCCGAAAGAGAATCTACGTTTTTCGTAAATATTACTCATAAAAACTCCTTTATCGCGTCCTTAACGCGATATTCAAAATTCACCCGCCGCCGCTTTACGGCAGACGGAAACAAAATACCGGTACACGGCTCGCATGACTGGCACCGCGCCGCGTCCCGTAAAACCCTAAAAACCGCCCGTAACCACGCCCGCTCGCCGCACGGCTTGGGACGCAAGGTTGACTTTACCACAACCGATACGGGGCGGAGCATATACAAAGCATGTTGTGTGCCGTAAAAATTACTCCGGAGACGCCCGACACGGATGGTGGGTGTCTCATTATTATAAATAGTTTTTCAATTCATCAAAATATAATTTCCTAATATTTTTTATTGCTTCAATTGTGTAATATAAAATATTATCGTCTTGCATTTTTTTGTTAGAATTTAATAATCGTTTTGCTTGTAAATCAGCAATAAACAGAGCTATTAGTTTTTGTATTTTACATTTTGTTTTATTTCTAATCTTAAATGTTTTATAAACCATATAGTTAGCCCCAGAGCAAGTTGGACAGATTGGGTAAATATAGCAATGTTTATAACATTCTTCATCTATAAAATTATCTTCAATTGTAAAATCTGTTTTTAATATTTTGTTTATTTCTTTGTGAGAAAATGTCATTGGAGTTATAAAATAACAAGGATATTTTTCTCCGTCAACATCAAAAAAGACAGTGGCATCACCTATACCACACCATTTTTGCCGCCATACAGCAGTTTGCATTTCACAAAAATCGAGCCGTTTATCAAGCATTTGATTTACATTCAAATCTGGATTTTTCTTATAAAAATCAACGATTTTTTTTAATTGAGAAATTAATAATTTTATATATTTGTCATGACTCCAATCAAAATCACCTTCAAATAAATTAACACCTGCAATGTCCTTAAACCCCAATGAGTGTATATATTGAATATCATCCGCTAAATATTGTAATGAATATTCAGAGAGAGTCATTTTGACCCCTTGATCCGGCCATGTATTCTTAAAGAAATCAATATCAATTAGATCAAATGAATTGCATCTATTGTAATCATGTGTCTCTTTTTTCCCATCAAGGCTCAGACCTAAATAAAACTGTTTCTTGTTGGATGTGAACCATTTCTTCATTTCATCAGTGAGAATAGTCCCATTTGTTGTTGCATAAAATATATATCGTTGCTGTATATCTTTAGTTAATGTGTAGTCAAATATATCTCTGATTAACTCAAATTCTAATAATGGTTCACCGCCTATAAAAGTTATTTCAACACCATCTATTTGGGATGAAACATTTTCAAATATCCAATCAATTATATTTCTCCCAGTTTGCAAGGACATTCGTAATTTGTCATTATGTTTTTGGTAACAATAAACACATGATAGATTACAATCATGGGTTACACAAATCGAGGGATAAAATCGGTTTTCTTTTTGTTCCATAATAATTTCCTTAAAATTGAAAAATGTAATTCCCTATGATTTTAGCATAAGGAATTACATTTACAGGCATCTTTATCTTCCCATAGTTGCAGCGCAAACATCACTACAGTTGCGGCTACAGGCACCACTGCAAGGATTGCTACAACCACTACAACCGGACATAACAATATGTTCAGACCGATAATCGGGACTGATATTAGTTGTCTGTCTCTGCAAAGATACTAATGAATCCATCAAGCCGTTTTCTAGAACACCGTTCATGTTTTACCTCTTTTCTTAGTTTTTGGCTGTTTATTTGCCAAAATTTTTAGGTTTTTATATCACCTAACAAGATGTATGCGTTTTCATTATATATCTTCTAATATTATATTATAACATATTATATTACAATAAATTAGTATACTTTGACTTAATACTATTGCATATATTTTGTCATTTCTGTATAATATTTTGTGAATGATTTGTAGAATATACAGGAGTTTCTATGAGTGTAAAAATTAGAGAGAAAAAAGGTAGGCTCTATCTGGACGTCTACCTAAAAGGTAAGCGGACATGGGAGGCGTTAAACCTCACCATAACCAAAGATAGAGAGCAGAATAAGGAAATATGGAGGCTTGCTGAAATATGCCGATCTCAGAGAGAAACGCAGTTGCTAACAGGATTATGGGACATTCAAGACCCAGTTTTAAGCAAGATAACTTTACTTGCCTTTTTGAATAGCATTAAAGACTTCTATTCAAACCCAAAGACTTTGAATAGCCTCATTTACCACCTTAAAAAGTTTGCAAACGGCGCAATAATTCAGGTATGCCAAATAACGCCGAAATGGGTAAAAGACTTTCAAGAGTATTTTATGGCGATGGTACGGAAAAATGAATTATCACAAACCAGTGCAGCCGGTTATATTAAACTTTTCCGGGCGGCATTGAAGAAGTCGATTGCCAATAATATTATACTCCGTGATCCTGCTGTAAATATCCCTACCATAAAGGCGTTGGATATTGAAATTATCTTTTTGAATGTCGATGAATTACAAGCGTTGGCAGGAGTAAAGTTCGATTCCCCTTATGGCGCCGAAGTACGCCGCGCCTTCTTTTTTGCTTGCTACACCGGACTCCGTGTATCAGATATTGAGACATTGATATGGGCAAGAATTGAAACCAGTCCACCCCAGATAATTAAACGGCAGGCAAAAACCAATGATCCAGTTTATATTCCATTAAATGCAAGCGCCCAAAAAATCATAATGGATGGTAAGGAGCATGATTCAAAGGAAAGGGTTTTTAACCTAACCGGACATAGTAGACGATTGAGTTACAATTACTTGAATAAATGGGCGGTGGAGGCAGGGGTACAAAAACACATTTCGTGGCATACTTCCCGGCGCACCTTTGCTACTCTTGCCCTAGAAAATGGAGTTGACCCTATTACGGTTGCTAAATTGTTAGGGCATAAAAACCTTGACCAGGTTATGAAGTACGCAAAGGCAACCGATAAATTAAAACGCAAGGCTATAGATTCCTTGCCTGAAATTGATATTTAACCTCAAAAAGAAATCCCTTCCGTTTATGGAGGGGTAGTTAACTCTACCACCAATCAAAGATATACCGTCCCAGTAACCATATACTGGTAACGCCTATGATTGTTCCAGCACCTGTCCATAGCATTGTTTGATTATCAGTTCGTATACCCTCTACCATAAACGGCATACCCAAGCCAAGACCTATACCGGTAAAAGCAACGCCGATTAAGCCGTTACGTTCCGCCTGCGCTTGTAGTTTGATAGCTTGTAGTTTCAAGTCGGCGTTTTGCCGCCTTAAAAAGTCTATGTCCGCATAGGCAAAGACCAGATCTTCGTCATTCTCCTGTAAGCGTTGCCCCATTGATTCCGCCCATTGTTGAGCCTTTGTTAAGTTCACTGATAATTGCGCTATAGTTTCTTTCGCTTGTGATAACAAGGTTTGCAAGGTGGTTATAGTTGTTTCGGAGTTCGCTAATTGTCTCTGTAAGTCCACTAATTGTCTGTCTAGCGTCTCGAATAGACTGTCTCCCTGTTTCAGCAAGTCCTGTAGCATTATCGATGATTCCGGCAAGTTTTGATTTATTGGCATTGGCGTTGTCAAGGGTTGCTGTGAGTTTAGCGTTGTCTTGTTCAAGCGCAGCGTTTCGTTGTTGAATTGCGTCAATACTTGCCTGTAGTTCTGCATTAGCCGGAGCTTCTCTGATTGTAGCAAGTTCGATTCTTGCC
The DNA here is from genome assembly GCA_031265825.1 of Treponema sp. GTDB lineage: Bacteria > Spirochaetota > Spirochaetia > Treponematales > Breznakiellaceae > JAIRKH01. The sequence continues at coordinate 15,367 of JAISCD010000064.1, forward strand.
TCATCCCTTCCATTATGGAATATCCAAGCCGCAATGCTGGCAGTGATTGCCCAAAGCCCCATAACAATAAGACCAATAATAAAAAGAGTTGACATGATTTTCTCATTCATACTACCCCCTATACTAAAAGTGTTTTTACACCTTCCAGTTTTGCTAAAAGGTGCTTTATTCCACCTATAGCGATTTCTTTGTCTCTCCATTTCAAGGTAACTCCACAGGTGAATGCCACTATAAGCAAGCCTAGAATAGCAAGAATCACTGTCGCCGGCACAAGTAAGTGAGTTATTGGCAAGTGGTTATAGTCCACTGTAATAGCGGCCTGTCCAAACAAAGGCATCGCTAATCCAATACATACCAGAATTAAGAGTAAATAACGCATTTTTAAGCCCTCCATATACCAAAGCAAAAAAAACCACACACCTATTTCCGGTGCGTGGTCTGATACTTCAATCCAACCCCACGAATTCCTAGAGTTACCTAGTTTACGCTGATTTTTTATAGTCTAGCGAAAACGATTTATTTTGTCAATAACGCTTTTCGCCTAAAGTTCGGAGTGTACCACTTTTCGGTCGTTTCTCTATCTGCCTTAGCCTTCACGCCGGAAAAGATGATAGAGTCAAGCATTGATTTAGCGCTTCTCCAGCCGGAACAATGCTTGACATAGCCTAGGAAACTCTGGATACTATCTGTTACGTGTTTTAGGATATGCGGATTATCCTTATATACCGCCGCAAACTTGCGGAGCCTCCTCTTTGTTCGTTTCATTGTAGATTTTCTCGGTAGTACATGGGTAGGCCAAATTCTGTAACCGCAAAAATCTATACCCTGCCTTTCGGCAAAGATTCCTGTTTTCGGGTTCATAATTAAATCTAACTCCCTTCTTACATAATCCTCAATCTCGGCCTTTAAGTTATGTAGGAACGCCTTGTCATTATGAATAATAATAAAATCGTCCATATATCGGGCATAATATTTAATTCCACGCTGTTCTTTTATGAAGTGGTCAAGTGAATTCAGGTAGATATTTGCAAAGAGTTGACTTGTCAAAGAACCGATAGGTATTCCACGACCTGCCATTTCGTTTGAATCTATGACTGTATCTATAAGATACAGCATCCTATAATCACAAATTGTTTTGCGGATAATCTTTTTCATAATGTCGTGATTGATGCTTGGAAAGAATTTACGAATGTCACATTTCAAGACATAATACTTGCCCCATAACCGCTTTGCTTTCCGGGCGCAACTCTCTACATGGTGCACTGCGGCGTGTGTGCCTCGGCCTACTATACAAGCAAAGGTTTCTTTGATAAACTTCTTTTGAAAGAGTGGCTCAATCACTTTTACAAGTGAATGATGTACAACTCTATCTCGAAACGCCGGAGCCGATATAAGCCGTTTCTTTGGCTCAAAAACATAAAACTGCCTAAGCGGTAACGGGTTATACATATTCCAAATTAACTCATTTTGCAGGGTAATTAAATTTACTTCTAAATCTTCCGCAAAGTTTAACGATTCATGGCGATACCGCTTGCCTCTTTTTGCAGACCGATACGAATTATATAAATGTTCAAAGTCAATTATAGCATCCCATAAATTATTGTATGTTCTAGCCAAAAGTCTATTCCTCAATAATGTATATATATAGAAATGGCATGGACGGCTATCGGTTTTCTCGCCTACTGGTCGTCCATACCTATAAATGTTTTCCACACCGCTTGCTCTTAACACGGCGTAGAGGGGTTATGACTCCTTTTTCCCTAGCGCTAGGTCAAACGCCCTTGAACGCTTGGCATCCGGCTTGCAGGGAGAGAGCGGGCGAAAACCCACATTGCCACTCGAATTCACCCGCCGATTATTCAGATTCAAAGCGCCCAACCCAGCAATAGCACCATTATTCCAGCTACCACCCCGAATCGGCACACGCCGGGCTTCATCAGCCATAACCCAATAACCGGCGATCCCGAAAGGGATCACCGGTTATTCAAAATGTTTTTAACCAACCTCCTATCATTTTACCTACTTCCGTAATAAGTCCTGACATTATTTCATATTTTTTTATAGACAGGAATTTAAGCTTCATTCCCATGCGGACTAAAACTTTCAATTCTACCAGGGCGTAATCGGCGGCTTCAATACTCCGTCGTTTTTCTTCCTTTTTGGCGTTTCCAATAGAGTTGGCCCTAGTTATATTGACTCCAATCCGCCACAATGTTTTAGATGTATCAGCGGCAAGCGTAAATCTTTCGCTTTTTGGGTAGGATTTCAGGCAGATATACATATACTCGGACATATCTTCCCATTTTTGATACACCTTCATGGTATTTTCAGCCACGATCAGACCTCCAGAGTGTCAGGTATCAGATTATCAGAAGGCAAAAGCGGGGCGAAAACCCACAACGCCACCCGAATACACCCGCCGATTATACAGATACAAAGCGCCCAACCCAGCAATAGCACCATTATCCCAGCTACCACCCCGAATCGGCACACGCTCTCCGTAATTCCTGCACTGTATTCCGCCCTTGGCGGCGACCAACACTGATCCTGTAGAGACAATTTTGGGAGCAATAAGGGCTTGGGCCATGCGTTGCCGTACCGCAAGAGTAAGTCCATTGTACCCTGTCGATATACCGGTCTGTTGCCATCCGGTTTCACCGCCGATATAGGTATAATCAAGATCCCGGTTATCACCGCCTCCAGCAGGGGTAGGAGTTTCAGAATACTTGCTTATGCCATTGGAGAGGATAGACGTGCCGTTATAGGTGGCGCCGTTACCATCACCCGGCCCGGCACTGGCATCTAAGTATACACCCTGAGACGGCCATTGGGCTGCGGCAAGGGTAAAATCGTTGTCATTGGGCATATAAATCTGCCCATCAATGAGTTTTAACCCTCCCTGCCATTCCCAAACGTTTCCTACGAGATCGACTACTCCCTGGAAGGAGTTGTTATGCCGCCATGAAGCTGGTCCAGACCCGCCAAAGGTCCGTCCATCACCGACAGTCTCACCCGGCTCACGGCCGTCCACGGAACCGCCTACCTCATAGGTCGCCGCATGAGAACGCCGATAGTTAGTATTACCTCTGGGCTGGAAATTGTTTTTGACGCACCAGAGCGCCAGTGCCGCCCATTCCCAGTTAGTCATCAAATGCCAACCTACTCCTTTCGCAGTACAGTATTGAACCGCCTGATCGTAGGTAACATAGTTTGCAGGAGCCTTCCCTGAAATAGAAACCGCTCGTCCGTCAACCACCGTCGCGGGATAAACGGCTATGTAAATTTGAGGTTTTTCAACACCGCCCACCACGAAAGCAGGATGGACACCAGAGCCCAGTTCTGGATCAATGTCCTCAATGTTGAATTTCGGAATGATTTGTACAATAGTAGGATAACCTTTGTCATCGTACAAAACCGTCTATTGCCCTCCTGATGCCGCTTCTACTGCGGAGCGGAAGTCGTCTTTTGTGAAAACTACGGCCATTTAGCCCTCCTGTATAATAGTTTGCTTTTCTTCCTCCGCCATACACTCATTTGTGATAGGCCAGAGTTTTAATACCACTGCATTTACATCGATGCCCAGCGGTATCTTTTCAGTTACCGCCTCATCGCCTTCTCCAGTTGTTTTATACTGGAATTCCCTCGGTGGAATAATAATATCCGCTACATACCCAGCTTTGCCTTCCAATCCTAAAACACAAGTCCCGTCATTATTTCGGGTTATGTTTAAGATGTTTTGGCAATCGTCCAAAACTGATGCTTCAAGGTCTATTTCAACTCCGGCAACTGTCAATTTCTTTTTGTTATGTTTCGTATCAAGGCTGTATTCCGTGTATGCTTGACCTTCAGAAGCCTTAAAAACCTGCATAGTTTAATCCTCCTGCTTTTGTCGCCTGCTGTTTCGTGCTTTCAGTAATAGTCTTTGTGGTGCTTGCGCGTTCATACGACCTCCCAATCCACCGCCTGCATATCACTTTGGGTCGCAAGCCAGCCTAGCTGGACTTTCCCCGATGTCGTCATGATACAGAGACAGCCCCAGAACGTGATCTCCCGTTCCTCATTTTGCAACGCGGGAATCTGCTTGAGTTCGTCTTGTTTGAAAATATGATCTGGAACAAGACATACATATGGTCCTTTCCCATTCCAGCCCTGCCGCGCTATGCGCTTGCCTGCTTTGCACTCCTCTAGTGCTTCCCCAAACGGCATTCCGTCCCCTACAAGCAGATACGTCTTTTCAAATATATCTGGCTTGCATGGATAGAACTCTCCGGCGACGCCCTTGATTATCCAATCGCCTAACGACACTTTCATTACGCCTTCGAGCGTTTGTATCTCCAGAGCATGTATAGGGTCGTCTCTTGAAATTGTTACCTTGCGCCCACACCAGCCGAAGAATTCCGCGCTATCCATGTGATTATTGTATTGCATAGCCTCAATCACTATGGACTTCTTCCTAAATCTCCTAATCATAAAACCTCCAATTTATTGCGAACCGCCATCTTTGGTAGCGATTTTCAACTCTATCAATTTTTGTATCCGTTTGTCCAAGTAGAACCGCGCCTTCTGCAAATCCTCAAGCTCGCACCCTTTGTGCTTCGCCCTCGCGGTATACTTCCCCACTTGCCACAAGAGCGGATCGTCCACAAACCAATCCATTAGAACATCGAGCACTTCATACTGCCCAAATGTGTAATGCTTGGGGTGATTTACCGCGTCGTCCGTCATACGACCTCCAATTCATCACCCACCGTCATCTTCGCTGCGATCTCTAGCCCCTTCCGGTCAGGTAAGCGGATACAGCCCAGCGTCGTACTCGACCGCGGTGACTCGTGCAATAGATAGCCTGTATCACGAACCCGCTGTCCTGTCGGCTTGTAGTAATCCCCATCGTGGTCAAGCGACCATATTTCTACCTGCTGATACGCATTCGTGCGTATCTTCACGTCCCCGTATATACCACGGTCGAAGTTCGTGTTCTTGCGCCATTCGATACCTAAGATAGACCAAAGCCCGCGCGGGAATGATTGTGGGCTATACGGCAACCCGTCTGGTATCGTCCGCGCTACTTCGTCCCGGCGCCGCTTGCCGTTCTCCAGATTCCGCACGCGGTTCGTGCAGTGATACACACTCCCGTCCGCCAACGTCAACTCGTCTGTCGCTTTGTTATACCGGTGTCGTGCCATTAGAGCCTCCGAGCCGGTGCGCCATCGCGTCCGCCACGTCCCGCTTCAGGTATTTCTTTACATAATCGTCTACCCAACTGTTGCCGCCGAGTTGCTTGTATTCATCGTAGGCGTCCAAGCGGTAACTCGGCGGTAACTGCTCATCCGTGATTTGTAGTTTCAGCACGTCTAGGCGCG
>JAISCD010000111.1 GCA_031265825.1 Treponema sp.
CCCCCCCCCCGCAGGAGAAAACATAAACGCTCCTTCCCGTGTGGAAAATATCGAACACCGCCTTGTGGAAACTGCGGAGCAGTTGGGCGTGGAGATACGGCAAAACGCAGGCAAAGTGAGCGTATCTCTGGATGAATTGAAGCGATGGTATGCCGACGACAACGTGGGGAGACTCTGTGAGCGGCTCGAGCGGACGGAGGTGGAGATGCGTAAAAGTGAGATACGGACAGAAGAGCGAATAACCCAAGCCTTTAGTGAGATAAAAGAATTTTACCATGGTCTGCTTATATCGCGTTCGTGGTATATCGGGTGGGCAATCACTTGGTTGCCACGCAAAATTAAAAATTTGTTCCGTCATAAGTGAAACAATTATTGAAACGTACCTCCACGCCTGAGGAAATAGTGGAAGCTGTTACGCTCTTATTAAGCGATAGGGGAGCGACTATTGTGGCTGAAACAGTGCTAGTAAACTGCTTAGACTTGCCATAGCAGGCAAAGCCTATTAGACAACTTCATAATGGATGTTATTAGAAAAGATGTGCCGTTGTCCTCGTCTTGACGGAACCACGCTTGCAGGCAAGCGCACCCAAAGAGAAAACATAAACGCCCTTCCCTTATCGGTTACGTGGAGGGTTTGCATATATGATGAGGAGGAATATACATGATTCTATATCAGATTGTTTATGGCGAGGGTTGGTCGTGGATACTTACACACAGACTTACTGTTATACGGGAAAGAGCTATTCTGTTCGCCGACAATAGCCACGAGCTAGATTTTGAAAGGAACTTTGACGAATATGTTTAAACGAGGATATTTTCACAAGTGATTCATTTTAATGAACTGGCGGGCAATGAATTGAGAACGCCGCAGGAAGTTAAGAACTGTCTCTATCATCTGGTTGATAGAGATAGCTTACACCCCGTATCGCGCTTTGAGTTCTTCCAAGGATACGCCTTGCTCAAGAAGCGCCATTATCTCGGAACGCTCTTCGGCTCGACCTTCAATAATACCTTCGGCTCGCCCTTCGGCAATGCCTTTCCGTTCCGCGCCATTCATACTGCTAACCCAATCGCGTTCAGTCTTCTCATATTGATCGTATACACGCATCAGAGCCTTCTCACGGCGTCTCTACTCCACTTCCTGTGCTTGCTTTCCGTACCGCGCTTTAAGTTCTTCCAAAGGAACACCCTGTCTAAGAAGCGTCATTATCTCATCACGCTCTTGGGAGAGTCTCTCCCGTTCTGCGGCTTGGACATTGTCTTCATACCGCATGGCTTCGGCTATACATCGCGCGTAAGCCAGCCTCACCGCCTCACAGCGTCTCATACGTTTCATGTTTGTATGGAGTTGTTGAATCGTTATAGTCATGCTTTACACCCCGTATCGTGCTTTGAGTTCTTCCAAGGATACGCCTTGCTTGAGAAGTGCTGTTATCTCAGCACGCTCTTCGGCGCGCCCTTTCCGTTCCGCACCATTCATACTGCTAATCCAATCGCGTTCAGTCTTCTCATATTGGTCGTATATTCGCATCATTACTTTGTCGCGGTTTATCCACTCCAACTTCTCTTGAAACTGTTGAATCGTTTCATCCATCTGCAATACCTCCGTTATCATTTTTTGTGGACTCTTCTTGTCAAAATATACCATCCACCGATTCAATGGGTCGTCCAAACTGAAACCCTTCTTTGCGCGGAGTTTGCGGAACTTCACTATATCCAAGAAGTGTATCTCACACACATCGGTCAACTGCAATTCCTTATGCCTATCCTCCCACAGGTGAAAACTCGTATGGTAATCCATAATAGGGAAATACCCAAACCCTATGATGTTGACCGCGACTACCGTAGGCAGTATCGCATAATCCTTGCCAGAATCCAGATTATTGATATACCTACTCGCCCAATAGTAAAGCGACCGCTTCTCCATATTGAATTCGTTCTTTATTTGTACCTCAATGTCCGTATCAAGACGCTCAGTTTTGACAAAGGCTTCGGCAAGCACGTCAAGCCTAACCGATTTGCCACCGACTATGTCGGGCATCAAATCTTTGTTTTCAATGATCTTAACCGACGTAATGTCGCCCTTGCCGGTGCGCTCCAAGACTGCGCTCAAGAATGCTATCAATTGTGGCTCATCGCCTTTTTCACCCATCGCTTTCTGAAAAGCGAAGTCGTTAAGCGGGTTCAGGCGGACAAGTTTTTCAAAGTCCATAGAATCAATGTAACACATGAAACCGAATTCGGCAAGCGGGGAGAATAAGGAGAGAATTATGATATTACAAGAACTGCTGTTTCCCAAAATTGGAGAGACGGCGAAAGATATGTATATACGGTGCGACTTTGATGAGAACAGCCTTAATACCACTGAGAAACGGCTCACGATGAAGAATAGACAGACTGTATGGTTTGATACTTATTTCAATTCATTCTCTGTAGAGAAATGGAATAAATGGACCGTAGTAAATACGGTGAAACTACATCTCACATTGAAAGGCGCATTTGAAGTGGCGTTGACACGGTTTGAGATTGATGGAGACGGGCTTGCTAAATACGTTTTGAGTGGAGACTCGGTTTCATGTAGTGAAACGCGGGAGTTCCAATTCACATACCCACCATGTCTGTCTCAAGGCGTGTTGGCATTTGAGATTACCGCGCTTGAGAAGAACAGTGAGTTTCATGGAGGCGCATATTATGCGGAGATTGACGAGTCGTCCCTGCCTGAAGTGAATCTGGCGTTGTGTATCTGTACATACAGACGTGAGGACTATATAAGAAATACTATCGCTATGCTACAACGGGACGTGTTTGGGAACAAAGATTCGCCTTTACATGGGCGACTGCGAGTCTACATTGCGGACAATGGGCGGACGTTGAAGTCTGAAGATACGGTGAATGATGAGATATGGTTGTTTCCCAATATAAACGCGGGCGGCTCTGGTGGGTTTACCCGCGCCATGATCGAGGCGTTAGAGGAACGAGAGAAAACTAGTCTTACGCACATCGTCTTGATGGACGACGATGTGGTATTCACGGCTGACGCGCTTGAGCGGACGTATACGTTTTTGCGAGCGTTAAAGCCTGATAACCGCAACATCATACTCGGCGGCGCAATGCTTCGTATAGATCGTCCTTATCTCCAACACGGAGCGGGCGAAACGTGGCGTGTCAACGGCACGGTGTTCGGTAAAATTAATTACGATATGCGCGTTTTGGCGGACGTTGTACGGAACGAAATAGAAGACGGTAGCAATCAACTAGCGTGGTGGTTCTGCTGTTTTCCTATAAGTAGCCCTCAAGACGATATTCTGTCCATTCCTATCTTTTTTCAATATGACGATATTGATTTCAATCAGAGGCATCGGGATATGGCGAAGGTAACTCTGAACGGAGTCTGTCTGTGGCACGAGTCATTTAACAAGAAACAGTCCTTGTGGAAGGAATACTACGCTATTCGCAATAGACTTGTCATTTGTGCGCTACATGGGTCGGATGCTGAATTCACACCTCTATTTGTCCAACGGCTCTTGGGTGGAGTGGTTCTGCGGAATATCTTGCTTTACCGGTACAAATGCGCATGGTTGGCGTTACGAGCTGTAGAAGATTGGTTCAAAGGTTTTGAGTGGCTTGCGGCGCAGGATCCTGATACTTTACACCGCGAGGTTATGGCAAGCGTCTATAAGCCCGCGCCTCTAGGCGAGTTGCCTGTGGTGTTTAACTATGAATCTTATAAACAGAACAAGGAATGGGAGAAAGAAGGACGCATACGGCGGCTTTTTCGTCGAATGACGTTAAATGGATTATTTCTGCCTGCGAATAGGCAAGGCGTAATCATTCCCGCAAGGAATCCTATACATGGGTGTCTGTATCGGGCTGGTTCCGCGCTGAACTACGATGAGGAGAGTGGACGTGGCTTCATGGTTTACCGAAATATCAAAGAGTTTTTGCGGGTGTGCATGGCGTATCTACGGATGGTTAAGAAGATACGCCGTCTGTTCACCGAAACAGTGAAATCGTATCGCGAGTCCTATCCGCAATATAAAACAGAGTCGTTCTGGCGCGGATATCTGGGAGTATAGCATGAAGAATGTGCTAAAAAGAATAAAGAAGCGATTAAAAGGAATCTTGAATAGAAAGCCGAATATTCGTGAGCAAATACAGAACTTGCAGGAACAGCTGGGGATATTGACGGCCGCTGTAGCGGAACAATCGCGGGTTTTGCAAGATATATCCGTTTCTATCGGAGGAGGGCTGACCGAGAATTTGCAATACACGAAGAATATCGCGCATGATTCCTTGCACTTGAGTCAAGGCATAAATGAAACAATGCGGAATTCGCAAAACGTCGTAACAGGGGTCAAAAGCATCGTAGATGAATCTCGTATGGTGCAGAAAAAAGTCCTTGAGGTTGCGACAAATGTACGTATACTCCAGAACATCATGCTTAATCCTGCAGAAATACCGCCCGCACGGGGGCATCAAAGAATCTGGCAACTAGCGCTCCTCCATTTGCTTGAATTGGTTGACCGTGTGATGGACGCCTATAAGATTGAATATTTCATCCATTACGGCGTCTTGATTGGGGCTTATCGAAACGGCGGCTTCGTTCCTTGGGATGATGATATCGATATATGTATAATGCGTGAAGATTACGAGAAAGCGGAGCCTATTCTGCGCGGTGTCTTTCGCGGCGAAGGTTTTGATGTTGATGTGGGCGATATAATGCGCGTGTTTTACACCATTCCGGGACGCAAATACAATAAGTCGTGCAGAACCGATATAAACAGAAGTTCCATATTCATTGATATCTTTCCAATGGACTTTTATCATTGCAGGACAGATCCCGCCCAGTTCAAGGCGCTTAAAGAAAAAAGACTACAAACGAGGAATATCATGCAACACTCAACAAACCGCATTTTCGGATCGCTTGCTTCTCCTGTTTATGCGGCCGCGCTTAAATTAAGAGACGCAATGATAATGGAAAACAAACCCGCAGATAAAGAGAACGGCGATGTCTTTATGGGGGTTGATTTTCCCTTTTACGTTAATAATAGCGTGTATCGGCACGAGCATATTTTCCCGCTCAAGCAGATTACCTTCGAGGGATGTTCATTTCCTTGTCCAAATGACGTGCCGACAATACTTTTAGAGACTTACGGCGATATTACCCTGTTCCCCAATAACCTGCTGCCTCATGATGGCGACGAATTAGTAACCCTTATGCCGGAGGAAGTCCGTCATTTTGAAGACTTCACCGCCCGCCCCGTCGAAGAACTCTTCGGCGGCTTGATGGATGGGACCTTCCCGTAAAGGTTGGGTTATTCTAGTCCGAGTCGTTCTCGGCACAAGTATCTAGGGATATGAAGCGTATAATTCAGTTGAAATAAGGAGAAAAAATGAGTGAAGTACTATCCGAAAAAAGGTTTAACGAAGGAACTTTGTTAGTAGGCATGACGAGCTTTGGCTTTACGCTGTTGCTATTCCCTTTGTTTCAGTCGATGGCGATTGCTTTTGCCGAACAAGTCATTGTTCACCGTCCACTCAATGTGGTTATGTGGCACAAAAGGCTTGCCCTACTCGGCGCAGTAAGTTTGCCGATATTTGCAGTCTGTCTCGATAGGCTATGCAGGCGGTCTGCGCTACGGATAAGCTTACGGACTGTCAAAGAGGCGGCTTTTGTTTGGTTGTCTATTCCTGTCGCTATATTCTTCACTGGTTGGCTCAAGCTTTGGCTTGGTATCCCGTTTGTCATACTTGTTGGACTTGCGCTTTTTTCCATTCATAAAGATGTGAAAAACGAGGTCGATTCGCCGACTATAAAGATTTGCGATTTAATTATACCTTTCGCCATGATTCTCTTGTGGGTTTGGTTCGCGGGTGTGGGCGGATACACCTATCAGACGTCTGACCACCACGCCCGAAATGCAATCCTACACGATTTGATAAGTTATAAATGGCCTGTTTATTACAATATTGATGGGGGAAAAGGTTATGTCTATTATCTATTCATTTGGCTGATTCCATCGCTCTTCGGTAAGATATTCGGCTGGGGATGCGCTAATTTTGTACTGTATATATGGGTATCTATCGGTGTCAGTCTTGCCTTACTCTTGACCATATTCTATGTAAAAGCCGATTCAAAGAAACAATTACTTTGTGTCGCCGCTATTCTGATTGCATGGGGCGGTCTCGACTTACTCGCGCAACCGATAAGAGATACATTCGGGTTGGGCGGTGCAGAGCCTAATGGCATACAGTATCGTCCGAATACCAGAATACTTATGTGGGTGTTCAATGCGGGTGTTCCTACGTGGGTTTGCTGTTCTCTCTTTATGCACATACGGAAAAGACTAGGCTTATTTGTCTTGGTATGCTGTTTACAATTTACATTTGCACCGGTTCCTTTCATGGGACTTTTTCCAATAATGATAGCCGCTGGTATACTAAACCTTGTTGTAGGCGTTAGAACAGAGGGAATCCAGAAAACCACGCGCAAGTTATTCAATATTTCAAATATTGCTGGGGCGATCATAGGCGTGATATTTATCATATATTATTCATCGGCTACGGACGCGCAGAACGCGGTTTTGCAAATCGGCTTGCCTCTGAAAGACTATAACATGGGAAACATCATTAGATTGTTAGTATTCGATCTCTCTGGGTTCGGCGTTTTTATGATAATCATCTTTGACAAATACAAGCGCTCCCGTCTTTACAAACTGATAGGTATCATTCTACTGATAATACCATTTTTTGTTCGTGAATTTACTATGTCAGGCTCAATGGTGGTTCTCTTTATGCTGATGATACTTTTCATCGAATACATGTTTACCGCAGACAAAAAAACATTGCGTTACCAGGCAGCTTTGACTATTCTTATCCTCTGCGTGTTTCAAGCTTATTCTACAGCCTTGGCTCCATATGTTCGAATAATGCGGAATAGTGCTGTTTTTCCGGTAGTCGCAGACAACATGAAGACCGTCATCGCGCAAGACAGCGTTTGGGACTTAAGCTCAACATTAGCGGATCTGGAAAAACCGTTCTTTAAAGTGCTGGCAAAACCCTACCAGATGGATGTATCAACACTCCCGTTGAATGTAAGAAATTATCAGCTTTTATTAAAAGACGATCAAGACGATGTAGTGCATCTTTTCAAAGGAGATGGTTTCTACTATACCGCGCAAAAAGGAGCGGTAACTATACCGCTTAAAGGTATCTCGCTAGAAAAGCAATTCAGTATTGAGGCGATTATAAAGCCCGCAAAGACACAAGTCCGCTGGGCGGCATTATTTACATCGCAAGCGACGGGCAACAATCATGCATTTTCACTAGAACATGGTGATGAGAAGTCAGATCTTTGGTATTTGGCGTATCATGATGGCGGTGGAAGATGGATACAAGCTGGTTCAGACTTTACATTTGCTGATGATAGGTGGAATTATCTGGTTGTTAATTTTGATCTGGAAAATAGCAGAATGATTACTATATATGTTAATGGAGAATTAGTTTCAGAATCGCAAACACCGGAAACATGTACTGCTTTGCAAGCCGAAACGCTACATATTGGGTGGTTTGGAACAAGCAGAAATAGGAGATTTAATGGCATTATTCAGGAAATATCTGTTAAAAATAACATGCTACCTGTACAGCAAATTGGTAATAATTGGGATAAGATACGTAAAGAGGTAGTCCCCTTTAATGCTGAAACTAACATAGTGTCGTATCTTGATTCAATCAACGATCCCCGTTTTACCATATTTATCGCGGTCAAGGATGAATGTGCGGTAAACATGAACAATACAATAATGTCCGGATTGCAAGCGTTGGGATTAAAAGAGGATTTGCGCGGTAAGATTCAGCAAAGTTATATAGCGATTATCGAAGGCGGACAAGTTATTCATGAAACGCTTGCCCCAGATAAGACAACGGCGTTGGAAAACGCGGGAGTCTTGAAAGATGGTACCACCAACTACAGCCTTCATAGCGCAAGTCTGCCGTCCGGCAATAAAGCTTCTATTATCATCGACGACTCTGAATATGCGGTCAACTGGCGTGGTTTAAACATTGTCGTTTATGACAATGATGCGGGACGAGTTGTTGACAGCGTAGCATTTGATACATGGTCGCGCGGGCTTGAGGCGCACCGAAAGTAATTAGGAGGCGACGAGAAATGAAAGGAATAATTTTGGCTGGAGGGAGCGGGACGCGACTTTACCCGCTGACCAGAGCGGTATCCAAACAGATATTACCCTGTTACGACAAGCCGATGATTTACTACCCACTCTCCGTACTGATGTTGGCGGAAATACGAGACGTCCTGATAATATCTACGCCACGAGACCTACCGCTCTTTAAGGAACTGCTTAACGATGGGAGCTGGCTTGGAATGCGGTTTGAATATGCGGCGCAGGATGAACCGCGCGGACTCGCGGACGCCTTCATCATCGGGGAAAGATTCCTCGGACAAGATTCGGTTTGTCTGACACTAGGCGACAATATATTCTTTGGACGAGCCTTTTCCCCCATATTGAAAAGCGCTGTCCGCAAGGTGGAATCAGGACAGGGTGGTGTCATATTTGGCTACTACGTGAAGGATCCGTCATCCTATGGAGTGGTAGAGTTTTCACCAGAATGGAAAGTCTTGTCAATAGAAGAGAAGCCCGCGCATCCGAAGTCTCATTATGCGGCGCCCGGTCTTTACTTTTACGGCAACGATGTTGTGGAAATAGCAAAAAACATTACGCCGTCTGTACGCGGAGAAATTGAAATTACGGCAGTCAACAACGCCTATCTTGCGACAGGCAGACTCTCGGTAGAACTACTCGGACGCGGTATGGCGTGGCTTGACACCGGTACTTACGACGGTCTGTTGGACGCCTCAAACTTCATTGCGACGATTCAGAAACGCGAGGGAATGTTCGTGTCTTGTGTGGAAGAAATCGCCTATCTAAACAAGTGGATAACGCAAGATAATTTGCTGGCGCTCGCTTCATCATACAAGACCGAATACGGAGACTATCTTCGCCAAGTCGCGGAAGGTTTTTGAATATTTTTGGATATGGACTATTCCGCGCAGGCGGTTATTAACAACGCCGATTGAGACGTTAATAACATGTATGGGTACGTTATGAGTATCAATGGGTACGTTATGAGTATCAATGGGTATGTTATGAGTGCCAATGGGTACGTTATTAGCATTGATGGGTATGTTATGAGTGCCAATGGGTACGTTATGAGTATCAATGGGTACGTTATTAGCATTGATGGGTATGTTATGAGTGTCAATGGGTACGTTATTAACGTCAACATGGATTGACGCTACTCTAAAGGAAATAGGAAAAGAATGAGAAGGTTGGAAAATATTTTAGTAACAGGCGGCGCGGGATTCATCGGCAGTAACTTCATCAGGCTGTTGCTTGAAAGCGCGCCTGGTTTCAACGGACGAATCATCAACTTTGACGCGCTTACCTACGCGGGTAATATTGCAAGTCTTTTAGATGTTCAGGCGAAATTTGGCGGGAAGCGTTATTTTTTTGAACGAGGCAATATACAAGACGCCGATTTAGTCGCAACCATATTCGAGAAATACAGAATCGATACGGTCGTCCACTTTGCGGCAGAAAGTCATGTTGATCGCTCCATTGTGGAACCCGACGCTTTCGTCCAGACGAATATTGTGGGCACGTTCACGCTCCTTGAAGCCACCCGCCGTTATTGGGCGAGACGGGACGGGGTTCTCTTTCACCACATCAGCACAGACGAGGTCTATGGCTCCCTAGGCGAAATCAATACTTTCACCGAAACGACGCCCTATGCCCCGCGCTCTCCGTATTCGGCGAGCAAAGCCGCGAGCGACCACATGGTCATGGCGTTTTATCACACTTACGGACTTCCAGTTACGCTATCAAACTGCTCGAACAACTACGGTCCCTACCAATTTCCTGAAAAGTTCATTCCTCTGATGATACTGAATCTGAAGGAAGGGAAATCGCTCCCTGTCTATGGAGACGGGCGGAATGTGCGCGACTGGATTCATGTTGACGACCACAATCGGGCTGTATGGCAAATCTTGCGACAGAGCAAAATCGGCGAAAGTTACAACATAGGTGGAGAAAACGAGTGGGAAAATATCCATCTTATACAGAAGCTTATTGAAATTATCGCTAAAGCACTGGGCGCTGATACGGATGAACTAAATCGGCTTATCACCTTTGTCAAGGATAGACCGGGGCATGACCGTCGTTACGCAATAAATTGCGCGAAAATCAGGCGTGAGTTGAATTGGGAACGAGTTATCGGCTTTGAGGAAGGGCTTGCCAAGACCGTGGATTGGTATCTTGGAAATAAAGAATGGATAGACGGTGTCCGAAGCGGCGTATACCGCCAATGGATCGAACAAAATTACAAGGAGCGGTAGCGGTAAATGATGCAGATTCCATTTTTGTCGCTAAAGGATATTACCCAAAGGCACGCTGAAGAGATTCACGATGCGGTTCGCCGAGTAGTGGATTCGGGTTGGTATTTGCAAGGTGCGGAAAACGTAGAGTTTGAGAGACGTTACGCAGAATACATCAACGTGGAAAACGCGGTTGGATGCGCTAATGGGCTTGATGCACTTATGCTTATCTTACGAGCATATAAGGAACAGGGGGTACTTACCGAAGGCGATGAGGTGATTGTCCCCGCAAATACTTACATTGCATCGATTCTCGCCATTACAGAGAATGGACTTACGCCTGTTTTAGTCGAGCCTGATGTCAATACATACCAGATTGACGATTCAATGATCGAGTCCGCACTTACACCAAGGACTAAAGCTGTGATGATAGTTCACTTATATGGTCAGTGCGCCTATACGGGAAAAATCGGTGAAATCTGTAAAAGATATGGATTAAAACTAATAGAGGATAACGCACAAGCGCATGGTTGCCTATTCGGAGAGAAACGTACGGGCGCGCTTGGGGATGCGGCCGGACACAGTTTCTATCCTGGGAAGAATCTGGGGGCTTTTGGGGACGGCGGCATGGTAACGACAGACGACGCTGAACTCGCGGAGACGGTACGTGTATTGTCAAACTATGGATCGTCGAAGAAATATGTGTTCCGCTATCAAGGCAGAAATAGTCGTCTTGATGAAATACAAGCCGCGATACTCGGTGTGAAATTAAAATATCTTGACACGGATAACGATTTACGCAAAAGAATCGCAAGGAAATACATAGAGGGTATCAAAAACCCACGCATTGTTTTGCCGAATGTGCCTAATTGGAACGCTAACGTGTTTCATATTTTCCCAATTCTGGTGGAGAAGCGGGATATTTTGCAGACATATCTCTTGAATAAGAACATTCAGACTCTCATCCATTACCCGATTCCACCACATAAACAGGAATGTTACAAGATGTGGAACGGTTTGTCTTTCCCTATAACAGAGAAAATTCACCGTGAAGAATTAAGTTTGCCGATAAGCCCTACGCTTTCGGACGAACAGGCTAGGTATGTCATTGACGTACTAAATTCATGGGAGGATTAATGGAAAAGATTTCGATTGTGATTCCTGTTTATTTTAGCGAAGCGAACTTGGAGCAGCTCTATGCGGATTTACAAGATAACCTCATCGGGAAAATCGGCATAGATTACGAACTTGTTTTTGTGGACGATGGTTCTAAAGATGGAAGCTGGGAGGTATTAAAAAGTTTAGCAACGCGAGACAGACATGTACGACTGTTCCGACTGTCGCGGAACTTTGGGTCGCATGCAGCGATTCTATGCGGGCTTGTCAACAGTAGCGGGGATTGCGCTGTGGTAAAAGCCGCGGACATGCAAGAACCAACTGAATTGATTCTGGATATGTATAATAAATGGAAGGACGGTAATAACGTGGTTTTGGCTATCCGTGAAAGTAGAGAAGATTCCGCACTGTTCTCTGACTTATATTACTGGCTGACGCGGAAGGTCGCTCTACCGAATATGCCGCGCAATGGATTCGACGTATTCTTGCTTGACCGTAAAGTAATAGAAGTCTTGCGTGATATGGATGAGCGAAACTCGGCACTGACTGGGCAGATATTGTGGAGTGGGTTTCAGACCACGGCTGTACCATACATCAGACGCAAGCGGGAAATCGGCAAGAGTCGATGGACGTTATATAAGAAAATGCGTTTAGTATCCGACACTTTATTTACGTTTTCAACGATTCCTATTTCATTTGTCTCGTGTCTCGGATCTATTGCGCTCATAATTTCTCTGATATGGAGTGTTATCGTTTTCATAGGCAAGTTACGAGATAAGATACCTATAACTGGTTTCACAACTTTGATGATATTCAATCTGAGCGCGTTTGGGATAATTATGCTAACCTTGGGAATTTTGGGCAGTTATTTATGGCGAACATTCTCTGCGTCGCTCAAGCGACCGACGTTCATTGTAGAGGAGCGTATATGATACACCTTCTTGCCGACGTAAAGACAACAAATATTGGTGAAAGTACCAATATTTGGCAATTTTGTGTTGTTTTAGAGAAAGCCATTATTGGAAATAACTGTAATATTTGCGCCGGAGTATTTATCGAAAATGATATTGTTATAGGAAACAATGTAACGATAAAATCAGGTGTCCAATTATGGGATGGCGTTACTGTAGAGGATGATGTGTTCATCGGTCCAAACGTAACATTTACGAATGATATTTTCCCGCGATCAAAACAATATCCAACTTTTTTTGCAAGAACGCTCTTAAAAAGAGGATGTTCCATTGGAGCGAACGCGACTATTATCGCGGGGCATACCATCGGCGAATACGCGCTCATTGGCGCGGGAAGCATTGTAACGAAAGATGTGCCACCACGAACGCTCTGGTATGGGAATCCAGCGATTCAGCATGGATACGTCAAAGAAGTAGAAGAGAAAAGATGTCTGAAATAAGAATTATAAACTTACCCAAAATCTCTGACAAACGAGGCAGTCTCTCTTTTTTTGAGAATTGTGCGCAAATTCCATTCGAGATAAAACGGACATATTGGGTCTATGACACGCCTGAAGAAAAGTTTCGTGGTGGTTACGCCTGCAAGACAGCGGATGAGTTCATTGTAGCCCTATCCGGTAGTTTCGATGCTATGTTTGACAATGGAGTGAAAAAATCGATCTTCAGTCTCAATCGTTCATATTATGGGCTTTACATTCCTTGTATGACATGGTTGGAGATGCAGAATTTTTCTACGAACTCTCTAGCGCTGATAGTTTCGAGCGTGGGATACGATGCTGGCGATTGTATTTGTGATTATGATGAATTTCTAATATTGAAAGGAGTAAAATGATGAAAGAATTGGACGTTAATGAGAAAGATTATTTATCTACGATAATATTTGCATTCATAAATGGATTTGTACTTCTCTTTATCTACAGCATGGCGAAAAATATTCGAGATTTTCCTTATGATTCGGGGGCATATTGGATATTGAGTAACTCTTTTGGTAAAGACGGCTTCTTTTTCCCTAATTCGATTCGGGGGTATGTATTCCCATTTTTTCTCCATGTGGGAAAAAGTATTTTTGGATTCACCGGATTAGACGAAATAATAAGGTTTCGGATTTTTGCCGCTCTTTTCGCATCGTTTATACTCATCTTCCTTTTACCCGAAAACTTTTTATCGATAGCGAATAAGTCTCGGACATTTGAAAGCAGGAAAGAACGTCGCTATTTTCTGATTTCAAGACTGTTTTTAATGATTGTTTTTATTTATTTCTGGAACGGACTCTTGCTCTATCCTCTAAGTGATTTTTACGCATTCGCGTTTATATCCATTGCTTCAGTATGCGCGTTCAAGATGGGAAATACAGAACACATTCTCAAAATCATTGGATTCTCCTTTATATGCGGCGTATTTACCTATGCCGCATATAACACAAGAACCATTTATCTTTTCGGAGCAATTCCCATTTTGCTTCTTTTTATTCGCAATAACGGCAAGAAAAAATATTTACGTT
>JAISCD010000078.1 GCA_031265825.1 Treponema sp.
TCATTACGCCACCCTCCTTATGGAGGAGGACGACCCAAAGGAACGTTTCAGCCATTTACCGCTCCTGTACAAGAAGATTCGACTCTGGGGGGGGGGGTAATCTTGATTATATGCTGATAGATCACGTCGGCTAATTCAAAGTCGTCAGGATAATCTATATCCGTAGCTTCGATATTACTTATGAATATTTTATATGGATTTTCACCCATCTTTCTTCCAAGTTTTTGCCATGCCTCTTTTGTAAGAACATACAATCCTCCACTTTCAGAATACAATGGCGGCAAATCTTGTGTGCGTGGCACGTGTTTAGGATTAAAGTTTATTGCTTGTCCTGATTCGTCCCATAGGAAATCCTGTACTTTTACCGCCGTAAAAGCCGAATCGTACTGCCCTGACTTTACGGCTCTAACACATTCCACATAACGCGAAAGACTGATAAACGGGGCGGTTGCAAATGCCGTTACATAAATATCAGCATCAACAGTCTTATAAAAGCAATCAAAAATTTCATTAAAGGTTGTTGTTGGCGAATCTAAATGCTTTGGACGTTTCAAATACTCTATCCCATCCAAGACAAACGGTTTCACGTCATCAGAGCTACAGTATAAATAGATTTTATCAATATCATTTACCTGTAATAACTTTTCTTGCACAAAATACATAAGTGGTGTACCGTCGCTGAAACATTTAGTATTTTTTCCGGGAGTGCGTTCATTGTTAAGTTTTATTGGCACAAGCGCGATTATCTTCATTACGCCGCCCTCCAATCCAACCTGCACGATGAGGCAGAGCGAGACGTTTCTAAATACGCTTGGTGTACGTCGACGTGCCTCTCTGTCAAGCATGACGGAGCAAGACGCTTTAGAACACCCGAAGGGTGTGTGAATGGTGTCAGCCATCTCCCGCTCCTGTATCTAAAGATGCTGGGGGGGGGGGCGAGTCTCACCCTCACCACTTCTAAATCACGCTCCGTGTCAACTGACAGCGATTGACTCTCAACCAACGTATAATGAATCGGGATTCCATGCTCCAGAAACCTTATCGCGCCAAGGTCTTCAATCCGCTCTAATACCGTCTGCGTATGCGAGACGTAGAAATCCAGCGCCAGCTTATTGAAACATTCGACGCCTACATATTTTTTGTACGCGAAACGAGTGGTCTTGTGCGGATATGGAATCGGCGAGCGAGAATGATAGAGAGCGTTGCCATTATCGCCAACAACAATCTTGATGTTAGCTGGATCAATGACTTCGACAGGATTCGTGAACTCTCTGCACAAACCGCTTACCCAAGCGGTATCAGAGGACGTCTTTGGCAGTATTTGCTTGATAACTTCAGGCTCAAGCAACGGCTCATCCCCATTGACGGCGACATAATAATCAGCCTCGATGGTGTTTGACGCCTGCCAAATCCGATCAATCATACATGAACACTCTCTGGTGGTCATCAAAACATTTGCCCTGAACTCTTCCGCCGCGACACGAATACGCTCATCGTCCGTGGCGATGTATACCTCGTCAAGCCCCGTAACCTGTTTCACGGCGCTCCACACCCACCAAAGCATAGGTTTGCCATGAATATCCACAAGCGGCTTACCCGGAAGCCTACTCGACGCATAACGCGCCGGGATTATGCCGACTATCTTTCTCTTCATTTTCTCCATAAAAAAACCTCCATACACCCTTCGGCTGTTTAAATACACCCGAAGGGTGTTTAAATACTTCTCAACGGGCGCTGTTTGAAAGGGGGCGCCGCTTCCACTGACTTGACGGTTACGCTTGTAAACAAGCGGAACCTTCGCGTTGTCTGACACATCTGACACTACCACCGATGGATCATCCGTGTTGCCCGACACCCCTAACACTCACCACTAACCACTAATCACTGTGCCTGACACCTCTGACACCATGCCCGACAGTCTGTTTAACACCTTCCCCACGGGTGTCGTCTAACACCTACAAGTGTCAGACACCTTCCCAACGGGCGGCGTCCGAAAGGACGCACCGCCCTCCCCATCTTGACGGCTACCCATTTAAGGGATAAACTCCTCGTCTATCTGGGAGAAGGGACCCTTCTCACCTTTCCTGTTCTGCCAAACCAAGGCGATATAAACCCGATGCCCGCGCTCCGCTTCCGTGAAACTTAATGTGTAAGGCGTCTTCGTAGCCAATGTGGAATGAGGCAATTCGCTAGGGTCTGTGGGCGGCGTATCTAGCACCCCGTAGAAGATAACTGCGCCGTTGTATCCATACGGTCTGCCCTTACTCGCGCTCCCCATCTCCTTGAAATGCACATCCAACGCCCGAATGTCTTTTACTCGGACGAAGAATTCAGGATAGGTCGTTGGGACAGGCACTGGCGTGCGCGTGGTGTCCTTGATAGGCAGTCCGAGCTGTTCCCGTATCGGCACGGTGATAGCATCGTTGTTGTCGATGTATTTAGCGATAAATACGTTCAAGGCGCTACGCAGTGCCGCCTTCGCCTCGTTCTTGGCGGTAGTGGCTGACTTACTGCGGGTATCCGGCGCTTGCGCCTTGGCGAGCGCGTCCTTATACGAGTCCAAGAGCGAGCGTAGAGTGGTTACCGCGTCTTGGGGAATAGCCCAAGCGGTCTTGTTGGTGTCACACCGGGTGATAAGATTATCAGCCCAAGAGCTAACGCCATTGTCATTAGTAGGAATCATGATGATCTCCTTTTGTATATAGAAAAGATAATAATCCAGCGAGGATTATCCTTAAAGAAGGACAAGCGAGGTTGTTCCGCATGAGACTGAATATGGAGTAAATTAGTACTTGTATGAAGTAAACGAGTACTTATATAGAGTAAATTAGTACTCGGACGGAAAAGATTAGTACTTGGATGAAGTAAATTAGCACTTTGACAGAGCAAATTAGTGTTCGGACGTAGTGAATTAGTGCTTTGATTGAATAGATTAGTACTCGGATAAAGTGAATTAGTATTCAGACGTAGCAAATTAGCACTTTTCCGAAGAATGTTAGCACTCAGATAACACGCCCGATGATACTGATATTTCGTGCGAGAAAAGAGAAAATCCGTCCATGCCAGAGACGGCGTAAGGCTTTGCGCTGGTCGATTTAACGCCGCGCTAATCAGTACATTATTTCTGTTTTGAGCGTTTGCTAGTACAATAAAGTACAGCGGGGGGGGGGGTACCTTCTATTTTTTATATATATTGCGAAAAGACTATAAATAAACCTAGCATATTCAAAGAGTTGTTGGCAGAGGAGCCTTTGTCGGTTATTGGAATATTCATAACTTGGTAACATCATTGTGCCTTGTAATGAGTATAACCAATTCTAAAATATTTATCAAGAGGAAATGCGGAATTATTTTTATAGAAAGTTAAATAGGCGCAAAAATGCGCCGCGCTCGCTGAGATGCGGCGCTATATAGTCAGTGATAGCCTTAATCCCGCACAAAGGTGGAGTAAAGCAAGACGCTTTAAACACACCAAGTATGAACACTCGAAGGGCGCGCTTTAAAACACTCCCCGCGTGCGAAAAGGAACGCCCATGTTCCCAACAGGCGCGGCGGAACAAGACGCTTCTAAACACCTGAAGGGTGCGGTGTGAGTTTGCTTTGTACTCAACAATTCCAGCGTGCCGTCAACGTCAATAGTAACTACGTTATACCCTTTTACCTTTGCCTTCGTTTAGACGGCTGAATTAAACATCTGCATGGAATTTTCACCAACACGCATCTTTTTATCAGAAGTGTAAACCAGAGCGCTGGTCCTATCGCGTATTTGGTCGCAATCTTTGCATATTAAACCGCTTGACAAAAGCCCGCCGTCCCTGTGTAGCCGCTGAAGCCGTTTAGTCTCCTCGTTTACGACGATATTCTCAAACGAATCGTCCATTATGTTTCCGATTATAAGTTTGCGGTTGAAGTCAAAACAGCACAAACTAACCGAACCGTCGGAGCAGAAAGTTAAGTCTGATAAAAACAAAGCTCTCTTGCACGGGATGGTGACTGCATCGGCCCCCCCCCCCGATTGCCGCCCCAGTTATGAGGTTTCCAAATATCAATACGTTCGCACTTCGGTTCGTAATATTCTTTCCAAGCCGACATCTCGTGGTGATTTTCCGGTAGATCAAGAAAGGTCATTATCGCAAAAGAGCGTTTCTTTAAGGACAGAAACGCATCAATATTACTTCTGACCCTTTCATATTTTAAGTCGCCGCGATGCACACTCTCATAGACTGGCTTTGAAAAGCCATAGTTGCTGATTTTTATGACATCAATATAATCGGAGACAATGTGCGCTCTTTTGCCTTCAAGCAAATGTCCTGTGGTAATCATCGAAGTCTGGAAATCAGGATACTTCTGTTTTACATAGTTCAACCTATCATAAAGGTGCACGTCCATGAGCGGATCGCCGAAGCCTCCGAATATCATACTTCTGACACCGAGGCTGTAACTTTCGTCAGAAAGCTTTTTGAAACAGTCAAGCGTCATTACTTGACGGTGAAAATTAAATTCATCGCGGGGACACATTACACATGAAGCGCCACAGAGCGTTGTATTTTCAATCTTGATAACTGCCTTTGTTAAATCTTGCATATAAACCTCTAAAATTTGTTACTGTATTTATACATCAAACGATACGGTTGTCGCCTTTCACAACCTATCAATATACCCATAAAACTCGCGTTTCTCTTCCGTCTGGCGATACACCGTGTTTTCCTGCCAATTTAACTCAAAAGAACCACCATCGTATTTCGGGAACCCATTATTTATCCGCTCTTCTACACGCAAAGCCGCCTCATACGGACTGTAAAGGTCAAGACCCACAAGAACGTCGGGCCCGTATTCCCACCATTTCGTCTTCAGCAGTAACGCAGTCGTCTTGTCGTCAAATCTTTGTTTAATCGTGCGAGCGGGCACTCCACCAACTACCGTATACGGATCAACGTCGTTGACAACCATTGCCCCAGCCGCGACAATCGCGCCGTCTCCTATGGTTACGCCGTTCAAGACCGTTACGCCCAAGCCTATCCATACATCATTGCCGAGTATCGGTATTCTACGATTCAACGCATTTATGTATTTGGGGTGTAGTTCATCAAGCCACTCCGCCGCGCGGCTGTCGTTATAGAAGTTGTTCGTCCATGCGTTACCATTACTGAACACCGCGCTTGACGTAAGCACGTTGACCGGGTGCCCGCCTACACCGATTTGTGTTCCTTGAGCAATCATACAGAAACGCCCGATTGACTGCGCGTCAACATTCGTTTCACGGTATCTAAAACGATTATGCGGGCGACCATTGATAAAAGTAAACGCTCCTACTTTCCCCATGTCGAATTGCCCCCCCCCCGACTATTCCTTGAGATATGTTTCCGAATGAGACGGGCGCTTCAATAAACGTGCTTTTATGAATATTCCACATATTCATTGATATGGAATCGCGGATAAAAATACCTTGCCCGCGTGAGCTTGTATCAAAACGCATCTTTGATGTTAATACAGTCATTGCTTATAACGCATCCTTGATTTTTGACGGCGTAAGCCATTGAATATCCACCACGCCCGCGCCGATTATTCGCCGTAGTTGTTCAATCAACGTTTGATTAAGGTCCCCGCTGAAATTAAATCGCATATTCGCGTCAAAGAAACAGTCCTCTAAATGGTTCCTGTCAAAGCCGTCCATTCCAGCGATTGTGATTTTACCCGCGCCAACGCTCTTCAGCAACGTGATCAATAAAACCGAAGTGTTATCGCCCTGTCCATTCTCATAAAGCGTCTTGTAATTAAAGGTATAATTAGGCTGAAGCATATCAACAGGGACGATATTCGACGTAAGGAGTACTCTCGGCTTGATTTTGAGGCCAGCGTATAGGCTCATCATTTGAGAATAACGGAGAGAATTGCTTATAAATGCGTAATCCGTGGGGATGGTATCTATAATAAAATTCACCGTAACGACAATCGGCTGATGAATAGCAATGTATTCGTCAATCTCTTTGCGGTAGGTTATCAAGGTCTTCCCCGGACAGAGCAGAATAACTTCACGCCCCGCAAACACCGCTTGTATTTCCTTCCGCGCCGCACTGTCGTCAACGTGTTTGTCCATATAATCCAGATACTTCTGTTCAGCGAGTTCCTTGCTGAAATACGACACTTCACGTTTCTCAAAGGGCAAAGACTCAAGAATGGCGCGTATGCTTTTAATTGAAAGCGTATGCTTGTTCATTAGGAACTTTATCCAATTAGGTGAACAATCGTGAATCGCGCTTAACAGATTGTCGAGCCCATACCCCCACGTTGATTTCACCGCGAACTTCAAAATGTCCGTATACGCGCACTCGAAGACATGATTAACGTCTAGTTGTTTCAAACCGTCTTTCTCAATATACGAGGTTACCAGCTCCGTGCAAGCGTTCCCGGCGTTCTTGCCCATACCCAGAATAGACGAATCGACTATCTTCGTTCTCCGCAGGTTCCAGTTGATAAACGAGACGCAATGCGCGTTCCCCATTTGCAGATTATTATGCGTATGATACCCAAGAGCCGTATCGGGGTGCAGGTTTGAGTCGATAAGGTAGATGTATTTCTTCATGTCGTTGTCAAACATTAGCCCGTATGTATCGACGATTGACATAGCGACCGGTTTTATCTCGTTAATCCTCTCTATCAGTTGGAGAATCTCCATGTCGCGATAAGAAGTCAACGCGACCGGATTAAGGAACAACTGGTAGCCGAGGCGTTTAATCTCCCGCGCATAGTTCAACGCATCGTCAACGTCCTCTTTCTTGAAAATCAACCGTATTCCATCGAGTATCGACTCGCTTTTCGGAATCAGCAACTCCTGCTTAAACGTACCGTAGTCAATCATAGCAACGAGCAGAGCGCGTTTAGGCAAAGAGTTTGCAAGCGTTTCCGCGACGCTTTGCATGGTAGGATAAATAGAGCGGTCTTTATCGTATTCCACGCGGGAATCCAAAAAGCCGCACTCAATTATGTCAATCCCGGCGCTGTCAAGACGAGTAACTACGGAACGTATGGTCCAATTACCGAAATCCCAATTATTGATATACCCGCCATCGCGTAGCGTGCAATCCAAAATACGTACATCAGTGTTTGTCATGGTAAACCTCCCACATTGCTTTAGCGTTTTCGTAATCATAAGTCGTGTCTATGTCTATGGACTGATACAGTGACACGACAAAACGGAACGGCAGAGCGCCGAATATGAAACGCTTCTCATACGCGATCTCATTTGAAACGATTGAACAGCCGCAGGTCCATAAATCCATCTCCGGTAAATCTTGCGAGTTAGTAACCGCCTTATCTGGCGCAAAGTTAAACGGACCCTTTGCGTCCATTAGGAAATGTCTGAACGGAACTACTGTTGTAAGCGAATCGTAGCCATTCTCTAGCGCCTTATGATAGGCGTCTATTGCCTCCGCGTAGAAAACTTCGTCCAAAGTCGGCGAAGTAACAGGCGACCACATAATACCTCCATCATCCAACAGTTGGATAATATACCTGACCAAGTCGCCGAAGGGACGGCTTTCATCAGATAAGTCAACGGGGCGTTTAACGGCGCGAGCGCCTTCGTTCTCCGCCATAGCAAGCATCTCATCCGAGTCGGAACTAACAAGGACTTCAGAGACGGACGGGACGTTTTTCAACTGCCTGATTTTGTGTATCAACAGATTAGTCCCGGCGAAGGGCAGGACGTTCTTGCCCTGAATACGGCTTGAACTACCTTTTACAGGAATTACAGC
>JAISCD010000100.1 GCA_031265825.1 Treponema sp.
TCTAATGAATTCAGCGGGGGGGGGGGCTCAAGACAGACCCGCTATTATTTATATAAAAAAGAATTGAGGTGTTTAATAAGGATTTATTGTCGATAACCGCGGCTAAACACATAAGGATACTATATACTAATATAGTTTTCTTTGTCAAGCGATTTTTGAAAAATAAAGAATTTACCGGGAAGAAGAATTGACCACAAAGGAGAAGGAAGATGTCTGACACCCAAGTCGGTATCAGAGACAAACACTTTACTTTATTTTATTAAGATGCCTTTTCAATAAATGGTTCCATTGTCCTATGTACACTTTTTGTCGCTAAGTCTATAAATATACGAGATGGTTTACCACTACTGTCATAATCCCATATTGTTATCTTTTGGGGTATGATTTCTATCAATCTTGATGTGTCCAAATTGGAATATTTTTTATACGAGTCTTTATGATCTTTTTTATATATTTCAATGAATTTATCATTTTCTGTAGTCTTACCTTTTAAATTAGCAATTCCTTCTATTTGAATATTTAGAATACATAATGCAACATTATTATTTTTAGAAATTTGTTTATATTTTAAATAATCAACACTTGTTTGAAAATATATTTTCTCATCGAAAAAGACTATACTTATAGTTCTTGCAGTAGGTCTGTTGTTATCACAAGTAGCTAATACAGCAAGTCTATTGTTTTCAATTTGTTTATATACTTTTTCCAGTTCAATTTCATAATTTAATTGTTCCATTATATTCTCCTATTGAATTAAGTATATTTTATATTTATTATTGTGTCAAGTAGATGTCTGACACCAGAAGAACGTTACGTCCGCCCCCTTCAAACACCGAGTAGGAACCCCGCTTGCGTGCAAGCGTGGTTCCGTCAAGTCGGGGACAGCGGCACTACCTTTCAGACAACGCCCGTTATGAAGTCGTTAAACAGGCATGCCTGCGGGGTCAGCGGCATCACCTTTCAAACAACACCCTTTGTGAAGTATTTAAACACCCTTCGGGTGTTAGGGGATTATTGCAAAAAGAATATCGCTCCATAGCCCTTTCTTCCCTGTGCCGCTCTCCCACCTCGCCGCGAAGTAGATACGCTTGCCTCTTTCGTTCTCGTCAAAGATAAGCTCTAACGGACTCCGTGTGGCAAACACTGAATGAAGTAAATCATTGATATGCGTCGGCGGCGATTCTGTTATTACCCAGAGACATTCAAACCCGTGTACTCCCGCGGGCTTCCCCCAATGCTTTGCGGCGCCTTCATGAAACTTGATACGCACGACACGCGGGTGCGGCGTTGCAATTTCTATTTCCGGGATCGTTGTCGGCGTGGGCAAAGGACTACGCGGACTATAAGGCTTGAGGTGCATAGCGATCAAGTCCGCAGTCGTTACCGCGGGATTCCTGCGAATACGGAACTCAATCATCTGGCGCATCTTTGCGATCAGAGCAATTCTTGCGTCATTACGTTGAGCGATAACGACACTCGTTCTGGTCGAGGGATTTTCCGATTGGGTGAAGAGCGCCTTGAAAGCGGCATGGGCCGTCTGCAAGGCAACCACTTCGTCATCAGGAACATCCCAGCGCGTTTTATTTACGATTATAGCGGCGACCAGATCGTCAATGAAAAGACAAAAATTGACCAAAGCCGTTGGAATATAATCCAAAGTCAGCCTCCTTTAAAATGGCAATATAAAGATTAAAGCTAGAATATGAAAAGTTAAAATCAAGGTTTTGAAGACTTAAATCAAGGAATAAGCGGCTTATTCCGAAGTTTGGAAACCTTATTCCAGAGTTTGAAAGCCTTATTCCGAGGTTTGAAAGCCTTATTCCAGGGTTTAAGAGTCTTATTCCGAAGTTTAAGCGGCTTATTCCGAGGTTTGAAAGCCTTATTCCAAGGTTTAAGAGTCTTATTCCAAGGTTTGGAAACCTTAAGTCATGGAGAATGTTAAATAAGTATTGATCGTTGACAACCACGGCTAAACACATAAGAGTACTATATACCCATGAAGTTTTCTTTGTCAAGCGATTTTTGAAAAATATGAAAGAAAAAGCCTTGCGTACAACGCACGATGCCTTAACAAGCCGCCATATAGAAATAGCTCTCGCCAATGCGGAAGAAGAATATAAGCGACCATTGCCGATCTTACAGTTGTACTTTAATCTAATGAATTCAGCGGGGAGAGGGGTATAAAGACAGACCCGCTATGCTCTCTATAAGAGAGCGGTGAGAGGAAGCGCCCACACCCTTCAGTGTTTAATGGTAAGTCGGTGTCAGACACGAAAGCGCCGGGCGGGGTTTGAAGGCGTTGGTGTCAGACATCTTTATTTCTAACAAAACCCGTTAAGAAGCTGTCCAGCACGCTTTGCGCGTCATCTATGGTTTCTATGTGGGTAAGTTGGTTGCGTATTTCCGCGCTGTGTTCGAGACCTTTTGTGTAGGCGCAGAGCTGTTTACGCATTTCCCGACACGCGGTTCTTTCTCCTACGTCTTGAGCGAGAAGTATGAGTTGTCGGAGGCTAGTTTCTAGCCTTTCGGAGACAGTCGGGGGGATGTATGGAGCGTTTGTGAGAAGAGCGCGAGTTTCCGCGAATATGTAAGGGTTGCCCATAGCGCCGCGGGCAAACATGACGGCTTGACATCTCGTTTCTCGGAGCATACGTTCCGCGTCTTGGGCGGTGTAGAGATCGCCTGAGCCCGCAATCGGCACGTTGATACGTGTTGCCAGATCAGCGATGAGATGCCATTCACTTTTGCCTGTGTAAACTTGCGCTCTTGTGCGAGGGTGGAGACTAATCATCGCCGCTCCCGCCTCGACCGCGACACGCGCCGCGTCCACATAGTTGAGAGAGTTGGCGTCCCAGCCTGAGCGTATCTTCACGGTTACCGGGACCTTGCCTAGAAACGCCTCGGACGCGCGGACTACGGACTCCACGATGCGTCCTAAGAGCGCGGGCGTCTTCATGAGGGCGGCTCCCGCGCCTGTCTTCGTTACTTTGGGAACCGGGCATCCCGCGTTTATGTCTACGGCTGAAGGGTTTAACGGCTCAAGGAGCGCAGTCGCTCTGTACATAGCGTCAGGATTGGCTCCAAAAAGTTGGACGGCATAGTTTTCTTCGTTATCCGCTCGGCGTAAGATGTTCATCTTTGCCCGATCTTGCGCATCCGCTGCTCTGTAGAGCGCCGGGTTCCGCGTCAGGGCTTCGGAGGACACGAGTTCCGTGAATGTAAGGTTCGCCCCTTGTTCCACGCATATCGCTCGAAAGGCTCTGTCCGTGTAGCCCGCGACCGGGGCAAGGAATAGGTTGCCGCCGAGCCTGAGCGTGCCGATTTGTATTGGGTGGTATAACATTTCTCCATAATAGTAGATTTCACTTGCTTTTTTCAATATATTTCTTTAAATTCTTTGTATAGACGTGTGGGAGGCTTTTATTTGCCATTACGCCTTTCGCGCGTCTTTTATTTTTTTTAATTTTTAGGAGGCTGTTTATGGATAATACGGCTTTGTGGAAGCTCTCTTATGGGCTCTACGTCGTTGGAGTAAAGAAGGAAGAGGGGCAATTCGGCGGGAGTATCGTGGATGCGGTCGCTCAGGTTGCTGGAGGCGATAAGCCTGTCCTTGTCTTGGCAAGTATGAAGAATAATCTGACTAACGCTCTCATTAAGAACGCGGGGCAATTCGCGCTTTCCGTCCTGCCCGCAAACGTTGATCCGTTTGTTGTCGCTGACTTTGGTTTTCAATCCGCGCGGGATGTGGATAAGTGGGCGAATGTCCCCTATTCGCTCAAGGACGGTCTGCCTGTGCTCGACTGCGCCGTCTCTTTCCTTCGTTGTAAGGTGCTTGAATTTAAAGAGTTTGAAACTCATTCTTTGTTTATATGCGAGATCGTTGACGCGCAAAACACGGGGAATACGGCAAAGCCTTTGCTTTACGCGGATTATCAAGAGAATATGAAGGCGGCGTCTGGCGAGGCTTTTAAGAAATTCAAGGAGACAGGTAAGCCGCCCGCCGAAAAGAAGGCACAGTGGCGTTGTCCTATGTGCGGCTATGTGTACGACGGCGATGTTCCCTTCGAGGAGTTGCCTGAAGATTGGGCTTGCCCGCTTTGTGGGGTGGGTAAGGATGTGTTTGAAAAAGTAGAGTAAGGGTTTTGTTATTATGCGGAGGCGTTATTGCAACGCCTCTTTTTATTATGTCGTTGGGAAGTCGTCTGACACCCTGCGAGGTGGGTGTGTGGGTTTTGTTATTACGCAGAGGCGTTATTGCAACGCCTCTTTTGTTATGTCGTCTTGACAAGACGGGGACAGCGGCGCACCTTTTCGGACAACGCCCGTTGTGAAGTATTTAAACACCCGAAGGGTGCGGACAACGCCCGTTGTGAATTTGTTAAACACCCTGTGGGTGATTATGTCGTCTTGACAAAATGTCTTCGTTTGCTTAATCTTATAGTATGAGTTCAAAATTTATTATCCCATTTTTTGCGATTTTTACGGTTATTGTCGTCGGGGTGGTTGCCAGCGGTGTAGGTTTGGCGCTTGCCGAAACGGTTAATATGAAGAATCAAGAGAATTTTCAGGAATTTGCGCCCGCTTTGCCTACCAAGCTTTTTGATATAAACGGCGTTCTCATCACGGAGTTTTCCGCAGATGAGAAGCGGGAGCTTGTGCCGTTGGGCGCGATTCCTCAGCGTCTCATAAACGCGGTACTTGCCCGCGAGGATCCTGAGTTTTACCAACATCATGGTTTTAGCGTCCGCGGTATCGCCCGCGCTTTTTACGGGCAGTTCACGGGCCAGAGTCTTGGGGGCGGCTCTACTATCACTCAACAGGTTGCTGGCACGCTTTATACGGACCGGGCGGAACGTACGTTTTCTCGCAAAGTCCGCGAGCTTTGGTATGCTATCCAAATGGAACGCCGCTATACTAAGGACGAAATTCTTGAAATTTATCTTAATTATATGTACATGGGTCCTGGCGTCTACGGGGTTCAAGCCGCGAGTAAGTATTTTTTTAACCACGGCATAGAAGACATTACTCTCGCCGAAGCCGCGCTGTTGGTTATTCAGTTGTCTAGCCCCGCAAAATATAACCCACTCGATAATCCTAATGTGGCGCGGGAACGTCAGCGTTCTGTGCTTGATAAGATGGTGGAACTTGGTTACGCAACAAATGAAGAGGCGGACGCTTCGTTTAATGAATATTGGGATAATTATGACTACACGCGGGCTTCGATTTCCGCTTACTACAATCGGGACGATAAGGCTCCGTGGTTCAGTGAATACGTGCGCCGTGAGCTTGATAATATGATGTACGGGTCTATGGACTATTATCGGGACGGTTATACCGTGCGGACGACTCTGAACCTTGAACATCAGGAGGCCGCGGAAAAATATATGTCTGCGGGGCTTACTAGGGCGAATAGGGAATACGGCGCATCAAGGGGTAATCGTTTGGTGAGAGCGGAAAACACCTACATTCCTATCATTGACCTTCTGTCTTTGTCTTTTAACATGACCGGTGTGCGTAGTACGGCGACGGCTCGTAATCAGGCGCGTACTATGTCCCGCTATACTAAGGTCGTAAACCCGGTTATTGACATGGCGGCTCTTATGTTCGGCATGGAAGACCTCAAGGCGCTTACTAATAAGGGTTTTGCGGACTTGCAGGATACTATCGATCAGAATGTGGTCGAGGGCGCGCTTATCGCTATTGAGAACGAAACAGGTTACATTACCGCTATTGTGGGCGGCTCAAAATACGACGCTACTAATCAGCTTATTCGCGCTACTCAGGGGCGGGTCATGCCCGGTAGTTCCTTTAAGCCTCTTTATTATTCAGCGGCGATTGACACGGGGAAATTCACGCCTTCTACGCTTATCTACGATATTCCTATCGTCTTCCATAACGAAGATGGTACGCCTTATATTCCTCTTAATTTTCAGGGTGAATGGAAGGGAACGGTACTACTTTACAGCGCTCTGGCTCATTCTATGAATGTGCCGTCTCTTAAAGTGCTTGACGGTATTGGCTTTGACGCGGCTATTAGTCGCGCGTCTGAGCTTATGGGTATAACGGATGCGGATGTGATTCGGCGGACCTTCCCTCGCGTCTATCCTATGGGTTTGGGTATCATCTCGGTCGCGCCGATTCAGATGGCGCGGGCTTTTGCGATATTCGCTAACCAAGGGCGGGAGGTTCAGCCTATTGCTATACGAGTCATTGAAGATCGCAACGGTAAGATTATTATCGACAACGAGCGGAACATCCGGTTGGAACAGCAGGAAAAGGGTAAAAACATTCAGGTTATAACTGCTCAGAACGCCTATGTGATGACTCAGCTTCTCAAGAAGACTGTGGAGATGGGAACGCTCTATTCGGGTTCGGGTTATGGTTCCAAATTCGTCTTTAAGGATGAATCTGGCGAGACTTTCCGTATGCCGGCGGCTGGTAAGACGGGTACTACTCAGAACTGGTCTGATGCGTGGACCGTGGGATTTACCCCGTACTATACGACCGCGATATGGTTTGGCTTTGATAAACCGGGTAATTCTCTGGGATTAAACCTCACAGGCGCAACGCTTGCGGGTCCTGTGTGGGGCGATTTCATGCGGGATATTCACCAGGGGCTGCCCTACAAGAATTTCACGCGCCCTGCTGAAGGCGTGGTTGATGTAACGGTATGCGCCCGCTCTGGTCTCATTCCTACTCAAGCCTGTAACGAAGGGAGGGTGTCGCTTACCTTCCTCTCTGGTACACAGCCGAGTCAGTATTGCGACATTCATGCGGAAAACGCTTCTATTGCAGGCGGTTTGCGGACTCCACTAGTGGGGCTTACAGATATAAACGAACTGACGAGAGACTTGAAGATGCCGACTCTTCCCGATGATATTCTGGATACGACTATAAGGTTTTCTACCCTGCGGTCTTCAGAAACAAAGGAAAACCTTGACGAAGGACTTGAAATGCCGGATTATAATCCGTTGCTTGATTAGGAAGAAGAAATGGGAATTTTTGACAGACTGAGCGATGTTATCAAGAGCTATCTTAACGACGATGATTACACGGGGAAAAGCCATGCCTACGGAAGGAACATAGACCCTGATGTGATCGAAGCTCAAGCCGAGGTGGAAGAGTTTCTCAGGACCGGTAGAAATGAACGAAAGGCGTATACGAAAACGGAAAAAGAAACGCCCGGTGCCAGAGGCAAGGAGAGAATGCCGGAAGCGTTGAGAACGGATTTTGTGGAGCTTGAACTGCCATTCGGCGCGTCTCACGAAGAGTGTAAGAAGGCTTATAAGCGTCTGCTCAAGATTCACCATCCGGATAGACACATCGGCAATCCCGAAAATGTGCGAAAAGCTACAGAGAAATCAGCGCGTATCAATACCGCGTTTGATAGAATCGAAAAGTGGAGACAGACCGGAATGGTTTAAGACGCCTGACACTCCGCCCACACACATAACACATATACCGACATGGTGTCAGACACGCCGTGTCAGAAATGAGTGACTCCTAGAGTTCTATGAGTGACTCCTAGAGTTCTATGAGTGACTCCTAGAGTTCTATGAGTGACTCCTAGAGTTCTATGAGTGACTCCTAGAGTTCTA
>JAISCD010000012.1 GCA_031265825.1 Treponema sp.
GCGCGGTTCAACCGAAAGAGCAAGCGCTATAGCAAGCGCCTGGACATGCTAGACGACACGTTGCAATTATTTTTTTATCGCAAGCACTTTAACATCAACATAAAATGAACAGTCTGTAAGTAGGAGGGGGGCGCGGTTTTCCCTAAATGGAGGTTGGCTCACTGTAAGCCTTGTGGTGCGCCCCCCTGTCTCCGGTTCCCCGCCCGCACAGCGGGTTTAAAGGCGCGGTCTTCCGCCACCCCCAAACCCGTACACCCCGTTCCATCCATCCATGTAGAGCCGTTGAGTCAGGCAAAGCCTGCTTAAATACCGCACAATGGGCGTTGCGAAAGGATCGCCACTGTCCGTCAGAGGTATGCTGACAGTGCTGTCAGGGGTATGCTGATAGTGTTGTCAGGGGTATGCTGACAAGGTGTTGTCTGAACGATGTCTGACACCATTCCTGCTAGTGTCTGACGCTTCCTCTAACAACGAGAAGGTTTCGCTTGCGTGCAAGCGTAACCGTCAGGACGGGGTCAGCGGCACACCCTTTCGGACAACAACCATTGTGAAGTATTTAAACACCCGAAGGGTGCGGGGTCAGCGGCGACCCCTTTTCGTACAATAACCATTGTGAAGTCGTCTAACACTCGAAGAGTGTGTTATTTGAATAATTCGCCTTTTTCAGCGAACCAGAACACCAAGTCCAATGCGTCAACCGGTATACCCGCGCTTTCTGCGAATAGAATCATTCTTGCTTCCGCGTCCCAATAGGTCTTTTTCGTGAGGCTTGCGGTGGCGGTCGTCTGCTGAAAAACGCCGTAGAGGGCAAGCTGACGTAAGATATGCCTGTCAAGAATACAAATCTCTTTGCCAAAGCCTATGTTTCGCAAGAAATGCGACGCCTCTTTCAGACCCCAGCCGCAAACCTGCTCTGCCAGAAGGTTCCGCGCGGCAATTACCGGCTTGTTTATTAGAACCGCGGCAATACGTTCTTTGGTATGCGGGAAGAACTCCTCTCTGTTTGCGGTAATGTAACGCGCCTTGTTCCTATGAAACCGCACGCCGTATTCGCGTAGAACGGTAGCGATACGGTCGGTTGCGCCGTTTTCGATCAGCCCGTCCAAGGCGCATACCGCGTCCCATGCTTTCAGCGCGTTGTTTTGTGGAGTGCAGGTGCAGAAACACATCTCGCGGAACACGTCAGTGTCTGTCCTTTTCTCCCATAAGGCGCGGAATTCGCTCAACCTGTCATCAATGGCGGGTTTTATTGCTAAATAAGCGTCTTTCAATGTATGCGTCATCACTCCCTCCTCTTATACTTTTTCGACTTATTAGACTTCGTGCTAAAATGCTTCTTCGCTGTAGTCTGAAGCCAAAGGTGTCTGGCACCACGCCGTCAGCCAAAGATGTCTGACACCATTCCTGCTAGTGTCTGACACTTCTTCGTACAACGAGAAGGTTCCGCTTGTTTACAAGCGTAACCGTCCCTGTCGGGGTCAGCGGCGCTCCTTTTCGTACAACAACCGTTGTGAAGTATTTAAACACCCGAAGGGTGCGGGGTCAGCGACGACCCTTTTCGTACAACAACCCGTATGAAGTATTTAAACACCCTTCGGGTGTGCTATTTGAATATCCATTTATTATCGGTCTTACTTTCATCGTAGGTCATTTCAGTCTTGATTTCAGCTATGGGCTTCCACTGCACGAGGAATGAGATTTGATTGTTGAATTTATAGACAGGCGGGCGTGATTTGTTGTCCAGATACGGACTCATCGTTACGCTTAATGTCGCGTCCCAATCGCCCAAATGGTGGACAGCGCTCAAACTGAAGGATTTGAGCTTGAAACCAGAACTCTTGCGCTTCGTTTCATCGCCGAAGTCAAAAGAATTAAGCAGATCGATCAAGACGTTTTTCTCGCCAGCTATCTCGATTCCCGTGTCGAACATGGGCATGTCCTGGAGATAGCGGTAGATGGCGTTGTTTTCTGAGTTTGTTGAAAAACTCAATTCCACGAAATCGGCGATGTTCACGGTGAAACGCAGAGAGAACGTGAACTTGGAATACGTGTAGCGTTGCAGATCCAGACTCAGATTTGAAGAGGCGTTTACCGAAAAAGAAAGCCTGTTTTTCCAGAGACCATCCTTGCTGATAGAGCGATTGTAAGAGGCAGTCAGCATATTGGGAATAAGCTGTTCCTTGTCTGTGGACTGCACCCACCCGGTCCCAGCAACCAAGTTATAACCTTTTGAACGAGTCATAGTAAAAACCGTTCTGAAATTGCCCATAGCTATTGTAGAAGTGAGATTTGTCCATTCGTCAAGTTCCGGATCGAAAACGGCGTATTGTTGCGCCGAATAGGTAGCGCCTTTTTCTCCACCCAGAAACGTGTTTGCAGGCGCGGGAAAACTGAAGTTTCCGGTAAAGTAGATCGGGTCAAAGGTTCGCTCTTGATTAGTGAGCGTATCTATTTTCCGCGATTCTTGCAGTCCGAAAGGGTCGTAGACCTTTCCGCGTAAGGTCGCCGAAAAAAGCCATATATTGAATGAGCCATTCGCCGATATGGACGCATCTTTAGGAGGCAAATCGCCGGTAAACGTTATGCTCTGCGTCTTGTCAAAGATGGAAGCGTTGAGGTTTGCGGAAAATTGCGAGGTTGTATTCGTTTCATCCCAATAGTCGCCCCAGGTGATCTTGCGGGCAGGGTCTGCGGCTGTACTTTTGCTGTCATATTCATCCTTGTAGAGCAAACCTCGCAAAGAGTATTGCAAGCTCGTGTTCCCCCATGTTGGACTCAAATAAAAAGGCTTGACGGTTAGGGACGACTCGTAAGTTGACGAGAACCGCGTCTGCTGATAAGCGCGGAAACGCGCCGTGTCTCTCTCCGCGTCAGTATCAAATTCAGTCGCCTCTTCGTTCATGTAAGTATAATCTTGCCATGCGCTCGTTTCAGAAAGGCGCATATTCGCGCTATAAAAGCCTTGACTCTGGCTCAGAGCAAAGCCGACGCTTCCGTCTCCGTGAACGGTTGATAGCGTGGAAGTCTGTTCAGTCCAGTCGATGTCTTCTGATTTTGTCCACAGTGCTTTATCAAACTGAGTCTCTGAAGCCGCGGTAGGCGTCCACCGATAATCTATGACAAATCGGTGGTTGCCCATGACCGGCATAGTGAACTTCTGCGTAAGAATCGGCGGAACAAGCGTCTCCGAAGGCAGGGACGCGGTTTCGGGCGCAGTCTCTGCTTCTCCCCACGGAGAGCGGGGCGTCCCTATCCCTTCAAGATAGTCTTTTTCCTCAGTCGTAGGCGTCGTCGTTGTCGACGTGGAAGTCCCGCCTAAGGTGAGCGGCGTTCCAGCGATTGACGTGGAAACAGAAAACATCGTCCATTTTTCAGGATAAAAAAACTCACGATTAGGCGAAGCGGAATTAACACCTGATAGAGTCTTTCTGTTAAAGGCGAGGGTACTGCTCAAGCTTGAAAGCGATAGGGTTGAAAGATAGGGAGAGAAAGAGGTCGGTAGTTTCGGATTCACAGACGCGCTCAACGTCCATGAGTACGAGCTGATAGAACTAGTTGTCGTCGTCTTATCTTCTTCCTGCGCCGCCGCGCCTTTTAGTATCTTCGACCAGTCCAAAGCTTCCGATCTATTCATGAAGTCGCTCTCAACGTAAGGATCAGAATAAAAAGGAATCGTCCAGTTGAGCGAGCCATATCTGCCGGAAAGGGACCCGGTCGTCCTGAATCGATAACGGAAAGGTATTTCCGTGAAGAAGAACCAGTTTTCAGTGTTCCATTCATCTTTGCCGTTCTGAAAAGGCGAGTAGCTTGTCCCGCTACTATAGATGTTGCGGGTATAACCGAGTCCTGTGGAAACGGTGAGCGCTCCGAGGATGCCTTTGCGCGGCATGGAAAACTCGGTTCCGACGTACGCTCCTAAGTTAGAGTAAGCGTCAAAGAGTAAGGAGAGGCGGGTTTGTTCCGCGGATGTAGCCTTCTTTTTGCCTGTGCTTCTCAAAAATAAGCCCCTACGCTCCTTCTCCATGTTAGCGCTATCTCCAAACATACTCGTAAAAGAGCTTTCCGTAGTTGTAACTGCTGATTTCGGTTCACCCATGAGGTATGTGGTTGTTTGGAAGAAATTGCCTTCGCGGGAGCGCGTCCCAATGACGGGGTGAAACAGGATTTCTTCGGAAGGGAGATAGAAAAACGGTAGGTAAAGCACAGGAATCTCGCCTACTTTCAGAACCGCGTTTGCGACAGCCCAATCTGATCCTGAAAGTAGCCACATCTTGGATGCGTTCAACGACCAATACGGCTCTTCGGTTTTTGCGTTGGTAACTCTCGACTTGGTAAGTACTGTTGATTTCTCTGTATCGAGCGATATGACCGTTCCCTCGAATCGGTAGGATACGCCAGAACTTTCCACAGCTTTTTCCGACTGTCCGTTGACAAAGACGCTAGACCAATTATCTAAATTCACGGTGATGGAGTCTCCGCGAAACGTTTCGGTTGAGCCGCCTTCTATTTTCTCATAAGACACGCCGTTTGATGCGCTTATGAGGTTGCGGGTTCTATTGTAGAGTATCTCTCCAGCCGTGATGCGGTGAATCGCGTCTCCGTCTTTCACACTGACGATTACTCCGCCTTTGAGTCGCGCATAGTCTTCGTCAACTACATCAAGGCTGAAATACTCAGTGCTTTGAGCGGACTCTATAGTGATAACACGTGTACTCGGTTCTTCGTTTCTATTTGGTGCAGAAATTTGATAATAATCGCGGAGTCTGTTTGCCAATTCTTCTTTGGCGCCGCCTTCACTTAAGCCCAGAGACCTACACCAATTAGCAAGCTCTTGCAAGGTTGACGTGCGGATGTCCATTTCCTCGACCGTTTCTTTGACAGGCTCGGTATCCACACCTTCCTCTATTTCGGTATTTATCGCAGGAGTGTCCGCGTCGGCAAGCTCCGTTTCTTGACCGTAAATGGGAGAGAATACTAACATGGCAAGAAGAATTAACAATAAACAGATTTTTTTCATTTTTTCTCTTATGGAAAGACGTAAATTATATATTGATATAACCCGTCCTGTTTGTCAACAGGCAAGCCTGTTAGACAACTTCACACGGGGTGTTGTACGAAAGGGTGCGCCGCTGACCCCGACAGGACGGTTACGCTTGCTTTGCAAGCGGAACCTACGCGTTGTTTGGAAGGAAGGGGCGGAAAGGTCATATCCAGGAAGCGATGGCGCATATCCAGGGAGCAATGGCTTATATCCAGGGAGCGATGGTTCATATCCAGGGAGCGATGGGTCATATCCGGGACAAGATGGGTCATATCCGGGACAGGATGGGTCATATCCGGGACAGGATGGGTCATATCCGGGACAAGATGGGTCATATCCGGGACAGGATGGGTCATATCCGGGACAGGATGGGTCATTTCTAGGACAAAATGGCTTATTTCTAGGACAAAATGGCTTATTTCTAGGACAAAATGGTTCATTTCTAGGACAAAATGGTTCATTTCTAGGACAAAATGGTTCATTTCTAGGACAAAATGGTTCATTTCTAGGACAAAATGCCTTGTTTCTAGGACAAAATGGCTTATTTCTAGGACAAAATGGTTCGTTTCTAGAACAAAATGGTTCATTTCTAGGACAAAATGGTTCATTTCTAGAACAAAATGGTTCATTTCTAGGACAAAATGGTTCATTTCTAGGACAAAATGCCTTGTTTCTAGGATAAAATGCCTTGTTTCTAGGACAAAATGCCTTGTTTCTAGGACAAGATGCCTTGTTTCCGGGACAAGATGGCTTGTTTCCGGGACAAGATGGCTTATTAGGGTGTTGGGGGGTGGCGGAAGACCGCATAAGCGGTCTGGAGACAGGGGGGCGCACCACATGGGCGACTGTTTGCCGACCTCCGTTGTGGAAAACCGCGCCCCCCTCCTATGAAAGTGAATAGTTAGTAGTGAATAGTGAATAGTTAGCAGTTAGTAGTTAGCAATTAGCAAAAAGCAAAGAGCAGTTAGTAGTTAGCAGAGACGAGACGCGCGGCGGGGTCAGACACCGCGTAGGTTACGCTTGCAAGGCAAGCGTAACCGTCAAGTCAGTGGAAGCGGCGACACCTTTCGGACAACGCCCCGTGTGAAGTCGTCTAACACCCGAAGGGTGTGCAAGCGCACCCTTCGGGTGTTTTAAAGCGTCCTGCCCCACCGTGCGTGTGGATTACCGAACACCGCGTAGGTTCCGCTTGTTTACAAGCGTAACCGTCAGGTCGGGGTCAGCGGGTCCGCCTTTCGGACATCACCCCGTGTGAAGTTATCTAACACCCGAAGGGTGTAGCTTGAAACGCCTCGTCCGCGATTTCAATGGTGGTCTTAACGTCGTCGGCGCTCAAGGCGTAGTTGAGGAAGTGATTGTGGTGATTCGTTACATAGATGCCGCGTTTGACCATTTCGGCGATCCAGCGCTGGTGCAACATG
Source organism: Treponema sp. (assembly GCA_031265825.1). GTDB lineage: Bacteria > Spirochaetota > Spirochaetia > Treponematales > Breznakiellaceae > JAIRKH01. Next base: position 6,463 of record JAISCD010000012.1, read on the forward strand.
AGAGACGGACTGCCGTTCACGTCGTCGTCAGCGAGCCGAAGGTAGAAAAGCGCGGGCATACCAGAAACGCGCAGATCAAAGCCGCGCCGCTTTGCGACTTCAACAAGCCCCTTCATCAAAGCTTCACCCCTCTCGTTGAGCAGACGAGGCAGAGCAAGACGCTTCATCTTCTCAATACAGGCGATCCCTGCGGCAAACGGAACAGCGGACAGCCAATAACTACCCGTGTAGGAAAGCCCAGAGACCGTATTCTTCAGGAAATCCTTGCCACAGAGAGCACTCACATTGTAGCCGTTGGCAATCGCCTTGCAAAAGCAAATAAGGTCCGCTGAAAAGCCGAAGAAATGATCGCTACCAGCCAAGTCAAGACGGAAGCCCGTCCGCACGTCGTCAATTATCAATACAACGCCAGAATCCGTACAGAGCTTTCTTACCTTTTGCCAAAAGCCGTCCGCAGGGAGAATGTTGTCCGCGAAGTTGCCGTGCCAATAAGGTTGAGAGATGACCGCCGCGATTTCACCCTTGTTTTCCGCAAAAGTTTCAGCTAGCCTTTCGTAATCGTTCCACGGGACGTAAAGGGAATTCGCCACATCTTCGGGAAGCACGCCGGGATAGTCTATCTTTTGCGTCCACGGAGCGACTCCATGATAGTAACCCTTGAAAAACACGATTTTCTTGCGATGCGTATGGGCGCGAGCGGTCATAACGGCGAGAGTGGTCGCATCGCCGCCGTTCTTGGCGAAGAAAGCCCAGTCCGCGCTTGCCACCGTATCCACAAGAAGTTCCGCAAAGTCCACCATGACGTGGGAAGGAGTCGTAATACAGTCGCCTTTCTCTCGTTGTTTCGCGGCCGCCTCGTCAACGTCGTCGTCGTTATAGCCGAGGACATTCGGTCCATAGGCGCACATATAGTCAATGAATCGGTTGCCGTCAACGTCCCAGAAATACGCGCCCTTTGCCCGTTCCGAAAAAAACGGAAACGCCGTTACCGGCGTAAAACAACCCTCGGCAGGTCCCTGATGCCCGTAAATGCCAGACGGTATCACTTTCAACGCGCGTTCAAAGATTTCCGCGCTTTTCTTATAGTCATAAACAGATTTATCAGCCATAATAATCCCCTCCTACGCTAAATAAACCGCAACTCTGTCCAGAATACGGTTGATGTTATCCAACATTCCAAGATTGCCTTTCATTACGATAAGCCCGCGTCCCACACACGCGAGCGCGCTTACTTTGCCGTCAAACAAATCGCGGGCAAGTTTCATATCCGTGAATTCCATGAGCGCATTAAAATCTTTGGGGATTTGGCGCGAACAGGAAACCCCGTGGTCTTTGAAGCAGAGCGCGGCTTTCGGACCGCCCGCAATGGAGAGAACCGCGGTTCCATCAACGATGTTCGATGCGGAAAACCGCCCGACCGCATCATGATTGCCGATCTGCGTTACAGCTTGGGCTATCAGATGAAACATAATGGTCGTGGACGCATTGAAAAAGTCCTCATCCGTAAGATCGCTTGAACGAAGAAAATTCTCAAGCAGTTTGGTCAATTCTGTAAAGTTTTTAAGCAAGAAACCGATCTTGGTGAAGCCTTTGCTGGGAATGGGCGTTGCCGTACCGTCAATCACCGCGTTGAATTTTTCCACTGATGAAAAAGGCAGTTTTATATCGCATTTTCCCACTCCGGGCGCAATAACGCACCCATCTTTACTAAAGGTTAACCGCGCCGCGGGTCCCTTGGTTACCGCGAAGCAGATCGTCAACGGCTGGCGCGGCAGAAAAGTTTTCGCCGTCTGCGATAACCCGCACAAATCCTCCAGAGCGCCGAGTATACCGAACATATTGATGTAGGCGTTTGTTACCGCGTCTTTTGCCGTATTTGCCGTATTTCCCATATTTTCCTCCTTATATTCCTAAAATGTTCCTTAATTATACCGTGAAAACTGAAACAGCGCAACACCCTTCGCACCCTTCGCACCCTTCGGGTGTTAGATAACTTCACACGGGGTGTTGTCCGAAAAGGTGTGCCGCTGACCCCGTCATGACGGTTACGCTTGCACGCAAGCGGAACCTACGCGGTGTTAGAAGAAAAGGATCGCTGTAAGCACCGACGCAAGGCAGGCGCCATAAGTATAAGGAGGGGGCGCGTCTTTCCCTAAACGTGATTGGCACACAGCTGTCCATGTGGTGCGCCCCCCTGTCTCCGGTTCCCCCCTTCGGGGGTCTTCCACCGCCCCCAAACCCGCACCCTTCGGGTATTTTAAAGCTTCCTGCTTTGCCTACCTTTTTATATACAGGATAGTGCGGGTCTCGCGAGGGGGGAGACTTCCCCCTCCTTAACCTTGGTTGTGGGGCGATTGACAACTATTTATGAGCCGCTTATTCACTGTCATTTTACAAGCAGTCTATAATAGTTTTGATAAAATCATCGTAAGTTTTGCACTCGGTTATTTTAGCCGCATTGGAAGCTTCAAGGAGAAGCGTTATCAGATTATCGAAAATATCATAGAATAGATTCTGTGTTTCTTTCTCTATGGTAAACAGCAATACAATGTTTACCATATTTTGCCCCCAGGGAATCGGTTTTTCATTTATCATGACCGCCATGCCTGTCTTCTTCGCGGACATCTGCATTGAGTGCGGAATGGCAATATTCCGATACGCGGTGGAATAACTGTGTTCCCGCGACAGGACTTCATCTTCAAACGCTTCTCCAGCGTATCCGTTTTCTATCATCAGAGCCGCCATATACCGTATCGCCTCGTCCTCATTCTGAAAAGCAATATTTCGGTTAAAAATAGCAGGACCAGAGATTTGTTTTAAATGCTCAAAAAGCCGCTGTTTCTTTTTATGTTGCCGTATCTTTTCAATACGCAAACGGATAGCGTTGAAATCATATTCAGTCATAAAAGGATTGACACAGACAAATTCAACATTAAAAAAATGTGGAATTTGCACGACGCTGATAACCAGATCGATGTGGGCAGTAATGGACTGTAACTCTTCAAGGTGGGCAATGACGCCTTGTATTACAATCATCGAATCGAACGAGCCGGTGAGCTGGGAAGTCAGTTTTTCTCCATAATCATAATAACTTGGGAATAAAAGGACGCAGGAAATTTTATTCCGCATACTCAAATGGGTGCTTAGCAGTGAACCGATATGCAGGGCGATATATACCGTTTCATGCTCGCCGACCCGGTACCCTGTCTTTTTATTTATAATATCGGACAGCGTAACCGCACATTCAAAGAGCATCGGACAGGAAGTTTTTATATGCATGATAAGCGGATTTTTCCGTTCATAATTGTTTTTCAACCGCATGAGAAGGTTGTTAATATGTAGCATGAACCTCGTCATAAATGTATCGTTGTTCACATCAATAAAACCAAAGTTCGCCATCTGGGTACTTAACGGCTGTATCAGAACATTACAATCCGTATCAACATATTTATCTATATTCTTCATAGTAACTTTATCAGAATCGGTCTTTATCAAATTACTGATAATAATGGTCATTATCTCGTTTAATTCAATCTCGTTGTAGGTAATATGAAAATATTCTTCCAAATGGCTGGCAATATCTCGCGCCAAAAGGTATTCCGGGGCGATGGTATTCTGGTTGAACGATTTGTACGGAATGGTGTAATCGTTTTTAATACGGTCAATGCTGATTACAATATCGAGCAGTAGCGTCATGAGTGAATATTCATTGACAAAAGAGCGATGCCGTTTACAAGCTTCCAGAATGGTATTGTATATATATTTTACATTGTACTGAGGGAAAACTTTTTCTACGGCGGTGAGACTGAAAACATTTTCGCTGAATTCTTCGTATAATATGTTTGAGAGCATTTTTCTTTTGTCTAATTCACTGCCCTCCAGAACCACATCAAAACCTGTTGTGATAATATACAGATCAAATTCATGCAGACGCTTACGGATTATAGATAAATCCTTTTTTACTGTTTCAAGACTTACAAATAGTTCTTCTTCACTAAGCTGAAAGATGTCGAGGGATTCATACGGAGCGGCAAGCAGTTTTTTCAGAATAAACCGTACACGCTCTTGCGGCGTATACGGTCTCTCCGTGCCGGACGCGGACAAAAGCTGTTTTGCCAAAATCCGGTTTATCTTATATCCTTTATTCGACGACTGTATGAGGTCATGGTACATAGCGTTTAAATCGCTTAAATAGCTTTTAACGCTCCGTATCGAGACAGTCATAGCCACGGATAAGTCTGCCGCTGTTATCCAATCGTTTTCCGTACGCACCATGATACCCAACAGCTTCTTGTATTTGCCGTATATATGATTATCCATAGAATCTCTTTCAAATCAATTAACATTTGCCGAAGCGAATGCTCCATTTGCCCAAGCGAATGACTCATTTGCCCATTTCCACGTGTGAAATATGAAACACCTGAAGGGTGCGCCACCCCCTCAACCATCTGACATCGCGTCCTCTGGCGCTATACCTTCTGAAAAGTAAGCCACGGTACCCGAAAAAGAATTTCGGACATCCGAAAAAGAATTCCAGACATCCGAAAAAGAATTTCGGACATCCGAAAAAGAATTCCAGACATCCGAAAAAGAATTTCGGACATCCGAAAAAGAATTT
>JAISCD010000037.1 GCA_031265825.1 Treponema sp.
GACGACAGCTTTGACATAACCTTTAACGAGAAAGCCGTGCCTTCAATATTTGCCGCCTTGTCCAAGAACATCCCCTTGCGTTCCCGCCTTGCCGTTGTCGGCATTACGGCGGCTGATCCTGCTGAAGCGGCTTTTTATGTCAATGAATTGACCGCCCAATTCGTCAATGCCCACAATTATACCGTTGTTGACCGTACCAATGTTGACGCGGTATTAAGCGAACAAAACTTCCAAATGTCAGGTTACGTAGATGACGACGCCTTTGTTTCCATCGGTAAATTCATCGGGGCAACCGTTGTGGTTACCGGAAGCATCGACGGGACAGGCTCGCAGAAACGGCTGGTCCTTAAGGCAATAGATGTCTTGACTTCTGAAATCCTGTCAATGGTATCGGTTGCCCTGTAAGTAGCAGTTAGCAGTTAGCAAAGGAAGACGGGCGGGCGGTGTCAGGGCGCGGGGACCAGGCGCGAGTATCGGGCATCGGCGTTGTGCGTGCTAGTTTTGCGATAAGTTGCTAAAGGAGCGGTCAAACCCGCTCCTTTTTTTATTGGCGGTGTCAGACACGGACGGTGTCAGGCACGGGCGGTGTCAGAGGCGCGGCGGTGTCAGGCACGCGGCGGGGTTTGACACGAGCGGTGTCAGGCACGCGGCGGTGTACGGGTTTTGGGGGGTAGCGTAAGACCGCCGAAGGCGGACTGGAGCGGAGAGGGGCGCACCACAAGGGCGGCTATATGCCATCCTCCGTTTAGGGAAAGACGCGCCCCCCTTCCTGCTTATTACTTCTAAATATGTATTCTAACATCGCACTGTCTGCGGGTGGTGTCTGACATCCGCATAACTGTTTACACGGAGCCGCCTAACGGCGGCTCTAGTTTTGTAATGGATACCCCTACCTACATTTTGCCGTCATTGGTTTTTGCTTCGCAAAGCCCTTATTCGGGTCGCCAAAACGTTGTAAAACAGCCGGAACGTTAGGCGAAATACCCCCCCCCCCGAAATTTTTGTGAAAAATTCAAAAAACTCTTGGCAAAAGTATAAACATAGTATATATTATTATAGAGGAGATATAATGATGGAAACAGTAATAAAAAAATGGGGAAACAGCCTGGGAATACGGATTCCAAACTTAATTGTACGAGAATTTTCATTAAAGGATGGATCTTTTGTTGAAATAAAGGATATAGGGAATGAAATAATTATAAAACCAAAGAAAAAGAGTAGATTATTGGAAATGTTGGACGCGATCAATGAACAAAATATCCACGAAGAGATCGAAACGAATGGACCCATAGGAAAAGAAATATGGTAAGTAAAAAATATATTCCTGAACGAGGGGATATTGTATGGCTTAATTTTGACCCACAAACAGGACATGAACAAAAGGGAAAACGACCCGCGATAGCAATTTCCCCCAAAGAATATAATGAGAAAGTAAATTTAGGATTATTTTGTCCCATAACAAGCAAGGAAAAGAACTATCCATTTGAGGTAAAAATCAAGAACGGAAAAATTAACGGTGTAGTTTTATCAGATCAGATAAAAAGTTTAGATTGGACAAAAAGAAGCATAGAATATATTACACGATCCACAGATGAAGAAATTAATGAAATAGTAAATAAATTGAATGTATTAATAAATCAATAGAATAAGGGAAAGCGGGGGTACTTCGCATAACAGGACTGTTTATCCAGAGCCGCCACTAGGCGGCTCTAGTTTTGTAACGTCCTTCATTACGCTATTCCGTCTGTACGGCGATGACTATAGCGGCGTCTCTCGCCCGCCTATCCACGTCCCAGACTGCTTCAAGCGTCAATTCGCCCGTCCAGTCTTTTCGCAGAACTTCCGCAACAATTACATTTATATCCAAGAACCCAACTTTTCCCACCAGAAACAGAGCGACCGCCTCCTCATTCGCCGCATTGTAGGCGGCAGGGTATAGTCCGCCTCTATGCGCGGCTTGATAGGCTAAAGACAGGAGTGGGAATCTCTCCGTATCGGGCGGCTCGAAAGTAAGTGTGAGCGCTGGAAAATCAAGGTTATTGATAGTAACAGGCGCTTTTTCAGGATAAAACAAGGCGTTTTGAATAGGCAGACGCATATCAGGGCTGGACATTTGCGCGTAAACCGAACCGTCTTGGAAGTCGTCTAACACCTTCGGATGTTAAATATCGGTTAGAACGGAGACGCCTGATTTTATGAAAATTAGGATGCCGGACCGAAGCAAGGGCGATATTTCGTGAATACCGGAAAGGCAGGCTTCCCACCGGTTGACGAAAGCAACCACGTCTTTTTTCGCGAGAGGAAGACTTTTTCCGATGAGTAGACTCTCCAAATTTCTTTCGCGGATCACCGTTTTCCCCGCAAAAACAATACGGAGATCTGTCAATATGTTTTTTTCGTTGCGAAGAACAAAGACAGCCGCACCGTCTCTATCATCGGTTTCCTGATGGTTGAATTTCTTATACACAGAATAATCCCATTGATCTAAGGGGACGCGGATTCGGCTCACGATTTCGTATTCGGACCAATTGTCTACAAGAGAGACGAAGCGGGATGCGGAAATCCACCTCGCCGAAGACTTTGAGCGGAGTTCAAACAGAGCGTCAAGCGCAACCATAGGAGCAAACGCGTTGAGCCGCCTCTGTTTATAGCAGAGATTGCCGCCTATAGTCGCAAGATTCCGTACATGGGGTCCGGCGATACCTTCAAGACAACGAGCAAACGCCTCAGGCACCACCTTGCCCAGGTAGATAATATCGTTGAGTGAAACCATTGCTCCGATTTCAAGGTAGCGTTCCGTGCGAGTTATGCGCTTCAGTTCGCTCAGTTTGTCGAGGCATAGGATGTTTCGAGGTAATTTTAGGATTCTGCGTCCCTGATTTCGCATGATTTCCGTGCCTCCGGCGAAAGGAACCGCGTCGGGGAATTTCTCCCATGCGGAAAACAACTCTTGAAAAGTTGCTGGAAAAAATACCTGATTAAGAGGAACGTCCATACCGCCTCCTCTGCCGAATGTCCGCGGTAATAAGAACGCCGTTTACGAGACTTTCAGTCTCAGTACAACGACATTTCACATCCTTAAACCCGATAAGTATATCGTAACGTGCTGGACGGGGGGTTTTCGATAGTAGCGCCTCAACCGTCAAAATCTTGCCGGTATCGCAATATCCACACATTTCAACGCCCGCTTGCTCAAAGCCTTGTACAATGTCTTGGTACTCGTCATTTTGAGAAAACCCTTCTATAGTAATAATTTCGCTTCCATGCACACGGAACGCTGGTATGAGACAAGATTTTGTTACTACTCCGTTGAATATAACCGCGCACGCTCCGCATATTCCACTCAAACAACCAGCCTTCGCGCTAATCATCGAAAAATTTTTACGGAGAATGTCAATGAGCCTGACATCCGCATCTACACGTACAGAAACGTCCTCGCCGTTTAAAATAAACCCTACAGTCATTTGCTTTATTATAGTTAAAAAATAAGAAAAAACAATTACCCCGCAGGCAAAGCCTGTTTAATAATTTCACAATGAGTGTTGTACGAAAGGATACGCGCTATCCTCGTCATCATATCTAAACTTGACCGACAAACAGCGGCTCGTCAAGTGACACTACATCGTCTACTAAACTTGATAGCCGGTGGAGACGGTGGTATAGACTGCCAAATACCCACTCCGCCGCTCGTTCCACGAGTCCAGCCTTCACCGTATTCTCCGCGATGTACTCCCGCACCCGTAGGAAGTCCGTTATCCCGCTGATTATCCGTGAATAAAACCGTTCTCCCCATACGTGACCCTTCCGTCCATTCGCCTTATTCCATGCCTTGGCAAAATTACACTTTATCCATTGCATTATTTGCGATAAGTTACCGTCTTTGCCCGGTTTTATCGACAAATGGACGTGATTGCCCATGATACAGAAATCCAATAGCTGGAAATTGAACTTCAGCTTCGCTTTTTTGATGAAAGAAAGTAAGAGCTTCTTGAATCGGGGATCAAGAAGGATCATGTCGTCATGGTCAATTTTCGACGTAACATGGTACGTCGCTCCGTCTTGGAGTATTCGTAAGCCTCTCATACCTATACTATGGGCTCGTCCTGGAATTTGCTTTGGTTTCAGCCGCCGATTTTTATGAATTTGTTAGATAATTTTCTGGGTGTCTGGCACCAACGTCCCACGTTCTTTTAAGAACTTTCGAGCCACTCACACAGCTTTGCGAATGACTCGCACAACTTTGTGGGTGCCACACACAACTTTCCGAGCGCCGCGCAAGACTTTCCGAGTGCCTCACAAAGCTTCCCGAATTCCCTCGCACAACTTTGCGCGTACCTCACACAACTTTCCGAGTCATTCACATAACATTGCGAGCCACTCACATCGTTTTCCGAGCCACGCGGAAAGTTTTCCGAATGGCTGAAAAAGCGTGGAAAGGGTTTGGAAGGCTTTCCTCTTGGATGGAAATTGCGTGGTGTCAGACGTCAGCGAGTCAAGTTTAGGTAGATGTCTGACACCAACAAACAAAAACCGTCTTTGCGTGCTTGTCAATCACTCTATTTTATGTTAGTATATTTTTATGAAATTTCCTGACGATTTTTTATGGGGCGCGGCGACCGCCGCGTACCAGGTAGAAGGCGCGTGTCGTGAAGGCGGGCGCTGTGAAAGCATCTGGGATACGTTCTGTCGTGTTCCGGGTGCTACGTTTGCCGGCGAAAACGGGGATGTGGCTTGCGACCAATATCACCGCTATAAAGAAGACGCCGCGCTTATCGCAAAACTCGGTTTCAAGAGTTATCGCTTCTCCATATCTTGGTGCCGAATCCTCCTTGGAGGTACGGGCGCGGTAAACCCCGAAGGTGTCGCTTATTACCGAAACCTCTGCGCGGAACTGCATAAATACGGTGTTCAGGCTTGCGCCACCCTTTACCACTGGGATTTACCCCAAGTCTTGCAGGATAAGGGCGGATGGGCGGAACGTTTTATCGTAGATGCCTTTGTCGAATACGCGAAAGTTTGTTTCAAAGAATTGGGCGACTGCGTAGATCAATGGATAACCATGAACGAACCACTCTGTATCACATTCATAGGCTATATGGAAGGTAGACACGCGCCCGGCGTCCGAGACCCCGCACAATGTATGCGCGCGGTACACCACGTCCTCCTAGCTCACGCCAAGGCGGTTCAGGCTTATCGAGCAACCGGACTCAAGGCGCCCATAGGTATTGCTTTGAACATCAATACCCCGCGCCCTGCGACTAAAGACCCGGCAGACATCGCCGCAGCGCAACTCGCCCGCTCCTGTGGAGCGGAATTGTTCGTGTTCCCCCTCTTAGGTAAAGGCTATCCCAGCGTCTTAGCGGAAAAAGGGTGGAAGATGCCCATCGAATCAGGTGACATGGAAGCCATTGCCGAGAAAATAGACTTTATTGGTCTGAATTACTACTTTGAAAACGCGGTTTCCGCGGATAAAGACAACCCAATGGGCTACAGCGACACTCCATTCTGGCAGAAATGTACCGATATGGGGTGGCCCATCGTACCTAACGGACTCTACCGGCAAATCAAATGGGTAAACGACGCGGCTTGCGGAAAGATTCCTATTTATATTACGGAAAATGGCGAGGCTGTAGCGGACGTTGTGGCATCGGATGATCGTATTCACGATCAGGAACGTATAGACTATTTAAAGAAACATCTGGCGGTCTGTTCACAACTCATAGAGGACGGCGTTCCACTCAAAGGCTATTTCGTATGGTCATTGTTAGACAATTTTGAATGGGCTTGTGGCTACACGAAACGTTTCGGTATCGTGTATGTGGACTATAATACCCAGAAACGGACGCTGAAAGACAGCGCCTATTTCCTCAGAGATATGATTGCCGGATACGTGGAGTAAGGAGAACAAGGGAGGAGGTTCGCTGTTAAAACCCGGAGCCTTCTCCTAATCTCTTATAGAGGTTCGACGTCCGATGAGAGCACTGTCATTAAAAGCGTTTTTTGAAAATCCGATCTTCCTAGCGTCCATAACGAGCTGGTTTTTCGCGCAACTTATCAAAGCGATGATAGTTTTATTAAGTCCGCATAAGAAGGGAGCGCGAGATGTGTTTTTGGCGTTGGCGTGGCGGACCGGCGGTATGCCGTCCAGTCACGCGGCTCTAGTTGCGGCGATGACGACATCCGCGGCTTTCACCGAGGGAGTCGGGTCTAACGTATTCATCGTATCTTTCTGGCTCGCGCTCATTGTCATGCGGGACGCTCTGGGGGTCAGGCGGTCGTCTGGGCTTCAGGCGCGGAGTTTAAATATGCTCGGAAAAGCCGTCGCCGAAAAATTGGATATTGAATTCAAACCCGTAAAGGAAATTCACGGACACAAGCCGCTTGAGGTCGCTGTCGGCGCTTTGCTCGGCATGTTCATAGCCGCGGCTTATGCCTTTTTATAAAAGGAGATAGCGTAGGGGGTAGGAAATGGGAATAGGTTCGCTGTTAATGGACATTGTTTGAAATTGCATATTTTCAACCTATTTCCCCGCTTCCCCCACTTCCTACACACAACGATGAAATTCGCTCTTGCGTCAATAACAATTTTATGCTCTCTTAGTTTCGCGGCTATTCTTCTGTTCACAGGGTTGAAGACAGCGCCTAAAGAAGATGGCTATGAATATGCGGTTCTGTCCGTTGACGCATCACTTAACGACAGGGAGATTGGAGAACGACTCGCCAAAAGCGAAATTGGTAGGAATTACATTTCCGAGTCAACGCAGACCGTTTTTCTAAATGATTTTGACAGGATAAAAGAGATTCCTCTGGATGAATTTCAGGGGAAAATAGAAGATTTTGATCCACGGAACGATGGATATGCGGGGCGAATGAGCGCCTTTTTTGTTAGGGAAGATCGACGGTTATTCTTCGTACCGCTTTTACCAGAGACGAATAAGCGTGGAACAGCCGTCATGCAGGCGGATTTTGCATCTGTCCTACAGGATATTCCTTTTACCATAGAATTTTTAGGCTACGAAAAGTCGGCGTGGTTATATGTAGCTGTTTTCTGCGCCGTGGCGTTGACGGCGCTCGTGCTGACAAAACCGTTATGGATAGGTTTTTTGCTTCTGCCGTTGACCGCAGGCTTCGCCTTCACCGGCATACCCGGTCTTGCCATGACCACCTTCCTACTTGCGGCAGGCGGTATTACATACGAGCCTCTGAAAGAATTCTTCTTCGCCTGCTTGTGCGAAAAAAATATCAGAAAAGTAAGGGAATGGTTCCGGTTTCCACGTTTGAAAAATATGAAACTCTTTCAGCGATTTCCTTTTCGCACAGCTTTGTTTATTTTATTTATCATAGGCTATTTTTTCATAGGAAAGAGAAGTGAAATATCGACAGTGCTTATGGCGGGAACTTTCTGTTGTTTTTTTATGATTGTCTTACTTATCGCAATCGTGCGGGCTGAAAATATGCGCAGAGGTAGGTTTATGCCGATTCCAATAATCAGAATAACCAGAAAAGAGCCTCTATTTGCAAAGAACACGCTTCCTTTTAGTATAGCCGCTCTAGTGATACTGTTCTTGCCCGGCGTGTTGGACATACAATCCGATCCCAATGTTGGAGAATGGGGCGACCCGACGGGTTTGATTGACGAAAGCGAATACCAAAAACACATTGCCTTTCAGAGCGGTTTTTCTACGATGAGGCTGAATAGCAACGGCAAAACAGATTATGAGGAATATTACCTGGGAGATGATGGGCTTATCGCAGGTGCAAGACCCTATGATAAAGAAAGATTACCGGAATTTATTCCGAAAGAATTTTCTTTAAAGAAACTGATGAATTTTTTGGAGAAACCAGAACATAATGGTGTACAAGCGGGAGATGCGCTCGTTTCTGGCGCATCGAATTTCGATATTCCGACTTTCGGATCAGAAGAATTCGTGTTGTTAGCCTTATTAGTTCCGCTTTGCGTCTCGGCTTTGTTTGGTTTTTTCCCTAAGAGACAAGGGAGTGAAAAGAAAAAGATGTTTATATATGATGAAAAACGGAAGTTGTTCCGGAGGCGGATAGCGGCATGAGTGTAAAAGTTTACTCTATGCCCCGCGGCGGCATTGCTTTTGATGATCCATTCGCGCCCCGCGAGTTTGAAACGGCTTTTTTGCCCGTGTTTTCTGTGATTCCCTTGATTCAACATACGGGCACTAAGGCGTATCCGATTGTTTTCATTGGCGAATACGTGAAAGAAGGGATGCTCATAGGACGAGGACAAGGCGTAGGTTCGGCAAACGTCCACGCAACCGTTCCGGGCAAAGTGGTACGTATGGCTTCTTGGAAAACCATTGACGGCGAGGCAAATGAGGCTTTGGTTGTACGATTGGAGGGTAGTTTCGAGAAACTAGGTAAACCAGAGATGCCGCACCCTTGGGAAGATTTGCCTCCTTCTGAGATTCAGCGCATCATTGCGGAATACGGTATCGTGGAGATGGACGACGGAGGGAGACCTCTGGCGGATTTGCTCTCCGAATTGAGTCCGGTTTCAGATACTATAACACTCGTGGTCAGATGTGTGTTTGATGATCCCTGGCTCGCCGCGGATATAACATTGTGCAACAGCCGCTTGAAAGATGTGGTTGAAGGCGCTTTCATCGCCGCTCGCGCGTGTAAGGCAAGCAGAATCATTTATGTGTCATCGAAAAACGAGAATAAGCTGGCGGCGCGGCTGATTGCGGAAGCTTCCCAACATCCATTGGCACAAAAAGTCTCTACAGATTTGGTCATTGTGGGCAATAAATACCCACAACGGAACAGAAGAGAACTAGAATTGGCGCTTCGTACTTATGAAAAGAATGAGAAAGACGATCTGGGACGTTTTTTTATAGCAGGTCCCGCTACCATAGTAGCTGTCTTTGATGCGGTTAAATTTAGGAAGCCCATACTGGACAGATATGTTGCGGTGGGCGGTTCCGCAGTCAAAGAGCCGAAAGTACTGAAAGTCCGTATCGGTACGCGCCTGAGAGACGTCTTCGACCAATGCGGCGGACTCACAGATGCGCCGGAACGCATCGTGATAGGCTCTCCATTGATGGGGCGCGCCGTGCTCGACATCGACGAACCAATCGTCAAGAACAGCTACGCGGTGTCCGCATTGAAAAAAGAACAGGTCGGTGGAACGGTCGAGCGGAGTTGCATCGACTGTGGTGAATGTAGAAGCGTCTGTCCTGTGGGGCTTGATCCAGAGGAGCTGTTCAAACGCTGTAAGACAGAGGGCATTCTCGCGGCGTGCGGATGTTACGGTTGCGGGTGTTGTGAGACGGTCTGTCCTTCACGGATACCATTGAAGACCATCATCTACGAATCTCAGGCAAATCGGAGGACAGTATGAAACCGCAAATTAGTCTTGTGCGACAGACGACGCCACGTATGTGGATAGTGAGCCTCGCCGCGTTGCTGGCGATCATCCAGTCATCTCTTGCCGATTCATTTTCCTCGCTTGTCATCGCGGTTACTACTGTGGGCGCGGCGTTTGTATGCGAATTCGTCATCTATTTTCGGACGGAAAAAGGCGCGATGATACAAGACGGTAGTTCCATAGCTTCGGCTTTGGTGCTGACCCTTTTATTGCCGAATAGTATCAATCCTGTATACGCGGCGATAGGCGCGATTTTCGCCATGATAGTAGTCAAATACAGCTTTGGAGGACTCGGCGCAAACTGGATGAACCCGGCTCTTGGTGGATGGCTTTTCGTCCGTTTCTCATGGAACGGCGTTTTTGAGAAAGCTATGATGCCGTCGATTGAAAGTAGTACGTCCCGTCTTGGAGGGTTTGGCGACTTTTTCACGGCCGAACCTGTGGCGAATTTCCTCAATAATACTATATTCTCTCTGACCGGTGCGGAATTGCCTACAGGGTATCTGGATATACTTGGATCAAGAGGCGCGACCATCATCGCTGATCGGGGCTTGCTTGCTCTTCTCTTAGGAACCATCGTTATAGCCGCGTCTCAGACTATTCGTGTGCGTGTTCCCGTAGTTTATCTTGCGGTTTACGGCGCAATGGTCAAGTTCTTCGGCGACGGAGATGTACTTACCGCTTTTCTATCAGGCGGAACCATCGTGGCCGCTTTCTTCTTGTTGCCTGAACCGGTCACTAGTGCAAAATCTAACAGAGGCGCGTGTATCTGCGCTCTCTTTGCAGGCATCTTTACCTTTATCTTCCGCTACCAGAGTGACGAACTCTATGGCGCTTTTTTCGCCATAATCCTGCTTAATGCGGTAGTTCCCTCGGTCAAAAGATTGGAAAGCAGGTTGCTGTATAAAGGGAGTAAGATTGAAGAATAGGGAGGGGTCTCCTAGGACAAAATCCCATCCTACTAAACTTGACCCACAAACGGCGGGTGGGATTTAATTTATAGCGAGTGGTCAAAGTTCATTTTGTCATAAAGGGTTCTTATCTGGCAGTACAAGGATTTATTCTATGGAGTCAAGTTTTGAATTCATGGAGTCAGACTTTAAATTCATGGAGTCAGGTTTTGAATTCATGGAGTCAAGTTTTGAATTCATGGAGTCAAGTTTTAAATTCATGGAGTCAGACTTTGAATTCATGGAGTCAGGTTTTAAATTCATGGAGTCAGATTTTGAATTCATAGAGTCAGGTTTTGAATTCATAGAGTCAAGTTTTGAATTCTGCGGTATAGCATCCTTATTTCGAGGGGATAAGGATTTTTGTGGGTCAAGTTTAGCCTAGAACAAAGGAGTTTTATTTTGAGAAATATAGGGATAATAGCGGCATGGATAGCGGGTATTCTTTTAATCGGGTGGTTGCTGTTCTTTTTTACCCAGCCTGCCCGCAATGAAGCTCTTCGGCGCTCGATAAACAGACTGCTTATAGAGAACGGCGATAGCGACAGACTGCTTGTCGCCACGACAGGCGTGAGCGCGGCCGGGGTGTGGTGGACAGTGAGCGATACTGATGAGAGAGCCGTGATGTTTGCCGTCATGGCCGGAGGTATTCCGGTCCCGTATATCGCTTTTGTGAATGGTGTAGACATTGAGGTCAAACCACTCAATAATTACGCGAAGACCGTTTATAGGCATCTCTCCAGAGGGTTTATAGACATTTATATTCGCCGCATAGAAAAGGAAATAGGGATAAAATGAATTTTAAAACACAAATGCTCTTTGATTCGTCGTTTGCGCCTCTTTCATGCGCGAGTCTTTTGCTCATAGCTTCAGGAAGACTCGCTTTTGCGATGGTCGCGGTTGTGGGACTCGTATGGGTTTACGTCTTGACTGCCCTCGTCCTTTCCTCCGCGAAACCGATTCTTCCTGAAACCGGAAAGAACATCGTTGCCGTGTTCTTTATGGGACTCATTGCTGGAATCTACCTTTTCTTGTTATGGTTCGTCAGTCCCTTTCTCACTGTAGGTAGCCTGTGCATAACACTGTTGATACCCTGTTGTTTCATAAGTTCAAACACGTTCAAGAATATCGAGTCCACGTCAGTCGTGAATACGGTCTCTTATGCGGTTCGGGACGCATTGATGATAGGGATTCCCATCATAGGGCTTTCTCTCATCAGGGAGCCGCTGGGCTTCAAGTCGCTTTCGTTTCCGGGCGGCGAACAGGGCATTGTGGAGCTATTCGGGGACTCCGGTGAAAATGATTTTCTACCAATTAGACTCCTCGCAAGTTCGTCTGGAGCGTTCTTGTTACTAGGCTACATTACAGCCGTGTTTATTAACATGAAACGTCAGTATACCGGAGGGAAAATATGATACTTTTGGCTGTTTCCGCAAGTCTCGCCTTTAACCTTGTCGTTCAGTTCGGGTTAGGTGTGCGTGAATTGACCGACAAAAAGGCGGCTCCCTTGCCCTTCCTGCAAGCGGGCGTTCTTTTTGTGAGCGTATGGCTTCTATGGGCGGTGTTCACGTACGTTCTCATCCCCTTCCTTTCCATATTCTTTTGTTACATACTGTTTTTCCCTTTCTGTTCCATAGCCTGCATCGGACTTGAAAAACTCGCCGACAGACTTCAACAGAAGATCTTCCCGAAAATGGAAGCGGCGAAGGTATTCTCACCTCTGTCAGCATACGGCGGGATTACCTTGCTTTCCTTCATACTGACCATACATATCGCAGGGACCTTTCTGGAAGCCTTCGTCGTGTCGTTGAGTTTCGCGGGTGGAATGTTGTTTTCAATACTTATACTCAACGAAATCCGTAAAAAGGCGTCTATGGAAGCGGTGCCCGCGTTCCTGCAAGGAAAGCCGCTCATGCTTATTTCTATGGGATTCTTGTCCCTCATTTTCACAACGTCTGCCGTGCTGTTGTTCAACGCGCTAACGGGAAGATAAGCATAACTCGTACGCGTTCAAAGAGCGCAGTCTTCAGCAACGACTCGAAATTTTCAATTATTGAAAAACGTCCGTAAACTTTAAGGAAAAATGGTGGAAAAAGTAAGTTTCATGTTAGGTTCGCATAATCATCTGCCGCCCGGCATAGATGACGATGAATACGAAAGACTCTATCGTAACAAGCTCAAGCCTTTTATATCGGCGCTTTACAAGTTCCCTAAAATTCAGGCGACTCTGCACTATTCGGGTATTCTCCTGCACTGGCTGGAACGGGCGCACCCTGAATTTCTTATGCTCATTGAAGAGATGGCTTCCCGCAAACAAGTAGAAATACTTGGTGGCGCTTTTTACGAACCCATGATGCCTCTGATTCCGCTCGTCGATAAATTGGGACAGATTGAGCTTCTTACCACATACTTACGAAGACAGTTCGGCAAACGTCCGCAAGGTTGCCATCTACCCGCTTTGGCGTGGGAGCAAAACATGGTGGTTCCCCTCTACAATAGCGGTATGCTCTATACATTCCTTGATGAAGACCAATTTCTACTCGCGGGCTTATCCGGCGATTCTCCGTGCATTACCGAAGATCAAGGCAAGACCATCACGGTATTTCCGGTTGCCCGTCCTTTACATTCCCTCTTTGCCCAGAAACGAGCGGGAGGTGTTTTGGAAGACCTGCTTGCCCAGAAACGAGCCGACAAGGAGAACGTCATCTGTGTGTTTCCGGATATTCTCTTTGCCGAAGAAACCGAATCGTCAGACTTCACATACCAATTTTTTTTTGAAGACCTTGCCCGTTTTGAATCACGCATTGATTTTACAATCCCTTCCAAGCTCTATAAGAATTTCAAATGTTTGCCCAAGGCGTATTTTCCCAGCTCTTTGAGCTTCGAGTCGCTGTCAAGAAGCGTATCCACGCCGAAATACGAATCGCCCCGCCAATTCCTCATCAAATACTCGGAGGCAAACTGTATCTATTCAAAAATGATGTTTACCTGTCTGCTCGTCAACCAACTTAAAGGCGATAAGTCTCGGAAGCGTACCGCGCGCGAGGAAATCTGGAAAGCCCAAGTCTATGATGTATTCTGCCCTTCGGTTAGCGGCGGGGTTTATCGCCGTACGGTACGCAAGGCGGCGTATAAAGCCCTTCTTGAAGCGGAGAAAATCAGCAGGGAAAAAGATGATTTCACGCCTTCGCTCTTAGCTTTTGATTTTGATATGGATGGGAAAGATGAATTTCTGTTTCAGGAGGAACTCGTCAATTGCTATGTTAAGCAAGACGGCGCGAGTGTGTTCGAGCTAGATTACCTGCCGAAAACGTTTAATTATTTGGATACTTTTACCATAGCCCCGGACTGTGGCAGGCGTACCGCGTTTTACGACGTGCTTGCGCCCAAAGAAACGTCTCTTGAGACGCTGTTTGCGGATGAGACGAATATCTGCCAAAATGGATTCATGGAGACGCATCCAGACAAACACACATTTCGCTTCTGCGGGAAAGAAAGGTTTGAAATACAGGAAGTGGACAAGACGCATGGAAAAGCCGTCTTTCATCTGCCTGTCAATACAGCCCTTCCATTTGGAAACATCGCAATGGAAAAGACCTTTCAGCTAAAAAAGAGCATATTGACGGTTCATTACTTGTTTGAGAACAAGGGAGCTGATGTGGAATTTCTTTTTATTCCCAGCATAGATATTTCGTTCTCTGGGGATGGGGTCGCTTCCTTGCGAATATTCAAGCTCAACGGTGAAATAAAAGACCCGGTCAACGTAGGGGAAGCGTTGTTCAACATTCAAGGCGTTAAATTTCAGGACATAGAGAATGAAACCGTCGTCGATATTGCCGCTGATACGTTCTTTGATGCGTACATAACGTCTGTCAAGACGCCTTGCCCTTTAGGAAATACGACTGGCACCATGTACCAATCTACGAACATTGCGCCAATAAAACCAATATCTTTGGAGACAGGGAAACAGTTTGAGATTGAATTTAAACTGAGGATGTATCACTAGTGAACGGAGTCCGCTATATGAACGCTACTTGCTTTTATATAGCGTTTACTTCGCACTGAGAAGGAGCCGCTATGAAAATAGGGATTGACGCATTTTCTTGCGACAGCGGTATGTCTGGGGTGGGTATGTATTTGATGCAACTATTAAAGCGTATTCCACCGTCTTCTGGAGCGAGTTACGAGCTTTTCGGGTGGGAATTCGACCGTTTTACTTTTAGTGAATCTGCTCCTAACTTCGAGTTTATCCCCCAGTGTCGGATAAACGGTAGATTCCCGAATATGGCGTGGCACGTGTTTCAATACGCGAAATTCGCCCGCAAACGCGCCTATAATGCGTGTTTTTTCCCAGCCGCGCACCGGCGTCTCCCTTATGACTCGCCGTGTCCCACCATAGGGACGGTTCACGACATGGCGCGTTATTGGGGCGCGAGAGAGAAAATGGATTACATCGGTTCGTTTCTCAGGTACATCTTTCCCAATATCCTGCGTCGCATGGATAAGATCATCGCGGTGAGTGGCTTCATCAAGCAAGAATTGATTGACATAGCCAAAGTGCGGGAGAATCGTATCGAAGTGGTACCTAATGGTATTGACACTACGAAATTCTACCCACGTCCCAAGAATGAAGACAGTATCGTGCTTATCCAGCCTTTTAGTTTTCGTCAGCCGTACATTCTTTACATTTCTCGTATAGAGCATCCTGTGAAGAATCATGTCAGGCTTATCACGGCGTTCAACATATTCAAAAGCCGCACTCATTACCCGCACCGTCTTGTATGCGCGGGGAGCGATAGTCGAGGGGCGGAAAAGGTTAAAGAAGCCGCGGCAGAGTCTCCTTATAAGACGGACATTTTTTTCCCAGGGCATTTTCCGTCCAACAGTCTGCCCGCCTTGTATTCAGGCGCGGACATGGTGGTCGTACCTTCGCTTTACGAAGGCTTTGGCTTGGGCGTACTTGAGGCGATGGCGTGTGGTATCCCGGTGGCGTGCGCTCGCGCCGCTTCTCTGCCGGAAACCGCGGAACACGCGGCGCTCTATTTTGACGCGGAAAACCCTGAGGACATGGCTGACCGCATGGTGGTGCTTGCCACAAACCATGACGTTTACCGCGAGTATCGTAGGCTGGGGCTTGAACGGGTTAAGGCGTTTTCTTGGGATAAATGCGCGGAGCGAACTTTTCAAATCATACAGGAAGTCTAAACAAAGAGCAGATAGTAAAGAGCAGATAGTAATGAGCAATGAGCAAAGGAAGACGGGCGAACTAGGAAAAGGTATCGAAGCGCGGGACTCCTGCTCTCTCCTCTTTGCTCTCTGCTAACTGCTACCTGCTAACTTTCAGGAGGGGGGGCGCGTCTTTCCCTAAACGGAGGACGGCACACAGGCGCCCTTGTGGTGCGCCCCCCTGTCTCCAGCCCGCGCAAGCGCGGTCTTCCGCCACCCCCCAACTCACACGGCGCTCACCCACAAAAAAAGGAGGCGGAGACGCTTATGCGCTCCGCCTCCTTTCGTACAACACCCGTTATGACTGACACCTGAAGGATGCTTCGCTATTCTAACAACGCGGAGGTTCCGCTTGTTTACAAGCGTAACCGTCCTGTCGGGGTCAGCGGCGCTCCCTTTCGGACAACAACCATTGTGAAGTTAGTAAACACCCGAAGGGTGTGCTAGGCGATGACGATGTGTTGGATGTCGCCCCAGGGTCCCAGTTCGCCTTTCTCGTTTTGCCAACGTGCGGCGCAGGAGAGGAAACAGGCTTGGGCTTCGGGCGGGAAGGTCAGTGTGAACGGGGAATGAGTCAGCAACTTGGTCTGAGTCAGCGCGGAAAAGCCGCTTGCCTGTTCCTTGCCCCAGGTGTAGAACAGCAGGCACCCGTTGTCCCCGTAGGGGATGGCGCGGCTTTCGGGCGTCGCCTCGTCCCGGAACCAAAGCTTCACTTGGAATCCGCCGATAGCGCGAATGTCTGTAAAGACCGGGCGGGTTGTTGGCTCGCCGATGGGCGTAGGGTGTGTATCCTTGTTGTGAATACCCATTGCGGCGCGGTCTTCGTCGGTAACAGGGGGGAACATGAGGTATTGGGCGATGAAGGGACGAACAACCGCGGTTGCGGCTTTGCGCGCGTCGTTCTTCGCCTTCGTGTCAACCGGGGTATGGGCGCCGAAAGTCTTTTGGTAGGCGGTATGCCATTGGGTATATGCGGAGACGAGGGCGTCCACTGCGCTTTGGGGGGTGTTGGGCCAGGCGGGGGAAGCCCCGCTGGTCTTGCCGACGACGTAATTCGAGAGGTTTTCGAGACCGCTGTCAAAACCAGCGTCTCCAGCTTCGATAAAACTACGATAATGAGCCATAAAAAACTCCTTTTGAAGGGGAAAGCGTTACATGGCGCTGTTCCCCGTTAAACGTTAAGCCGTTCCCGCGCAGGCGGGAGCGATTCTTGGATAGACGGGAGAGTCTCCCGGACACGCGGGAGTGACTCCCGGACACACGGGAATGACTCCCAGATACGCGGGAGTGACTCCCGGACACGCGGGAGGGACTTCCCGCATAGACGGGAGTGACTCCCGGACATACGGGAATGACTCCCGGACACGCGGGAGAGTCTCCTGCATACGCGGGAAGGACTCCTGCGTGTCCATGAACAAGCGATTATTCCTGCTTGTTGGAATATGACATCTAGGGGTGTTCGCCGACTATCACTGCAAGGATTAGCAGGCGGACACCGCTAGGGTTAGCGGGCGACCCTTGCTAGAATTAGCAAGAGAAGCCCGCTCGGGTTGGCAGGCGGCGCTATTGCGCCGCGTCCGTGATGATCACGGCTTTGTGCTGATAGCCATAGACGCTGGTGTTGCCGCCCGCCGCGGTTTCCGCACTCACGTTCCATGTGGAGGTGTATGTGGAGACCGCACCTGTGGGGACTCTGATGGTTATTGTGCCGTCAGCGTTGGTAGAATAGAAAATACCATAATTCCAATCCCCCGTAGGTATAGATGGTGGCGTTGCGGGTAGGCTCACCTCTGTTAGGCTGGTGCAACTCCAGAACGCATCGTCGCCGATGGTCTGTGCCATGGGCAGGCTCACCGACGTTAGGCTGGTGCAATCGTAGAACGCCTGTACGTCGATGGTGGTCGCCGCGGGCAGGCTCACCGTTGTTAGGCTCGTGCATCTGGAGAACGCATGGTCGCCGATGGTCGTTGCCACGGGCAGGCTCACCTCTGTTAGGCTCGTGCATCTGGAGAACGCCCCACCGCGGATGGTCGTTGCCGCGGGCAGGCTCACCTCTGTTAGGCTCGTACAACCCTCGAACGCCCCAACGCTGATGAATGTTGCCGCGGGCAGGCTCACCGTAGTTAGGCTCGTGCAACCGTAAAATGCAGAGGAGCCGATGGTCGTTGCCGCGGGCAGGTACACCGTCGTAAGCTTCGTGCCAGAGAACGCCCCGGAGTACGTAGTGGCGCCATAGGACGTCCTGTCACCGATGGTCGTTACCGCTGGTAGGCTCACAGATGTTAGGCTCGCGCAACCTCGGAACGTATAGGCGCTGATGGTCGTTGCCACCGGCAGGCTCACGGATGTTAGGCTCGTGCCAGAGAACGCATAGTCGCCGATGTCTGTCGCCAAGGGTAGGTTCACCGCTGTAAGTTTCGTGCCGGAGAACGCATCGCCACCGACGGTCGTTACCACGGGTAAGCTTACCTCTGTTAGGCTCGCGCAACCTCGGAACGCATAGGCGCTGATGGACGTTGCCGCGGGTAGGCTCACGGATGTTAGGCTCGTGCCAGAGAACGCATCGCCGCCGATGGACGTTGCCGCGGGCAGGCTCACCGATGTTAGGTTCGTGCAATTCCTGAACGCAGATTCGCCGATGGATGTTGCCACGGGTAGGCTCACGGATATTAGGCTCGTGCACCCTCGGAACGCCTCGTATCCGATAGTCGTTGCTACGGGCAGGTTCACCGATGTAAGACTGGTGCAACCATCGAAGCCGCTGACGGTCGTTGCCACCGGCAGGCTCACGGATGTTAGGCTCGTGCCAGAGAACGCATAGTCGCCGATGTCTGTCGCCACGAGCAGGCTCATCTCTGTTAGGCTCGTGCAACCGCGGAACGCCCCCTCACCGATAGTTGTTGCCATAGGCAGGCTCACGGATGTTAGGCTGGCGCAACCATCGAACGCCCAGTCGCCGATGGTCTCAACGCCCACGCCGCTTAGCGACCTCAGCGCAGTAAAGGCTTTGAACGTGGGATTATCCTTTGTTCCCGCTCTTATGCTTTTCGCCGTGTCGGGCAG
>JAISCD010000092.1 GCA_031265825.1 Treponema sp.
CACTTCTCCGATTACGGGCTGCTTGGAGTGATTGGCACCTTTCCGATTATGAGATGCTTGGAGTGATTGGCACCTTTCCGATTATGAGATGCTTGGAGTGATTGGCACCTTTCCGATTACAGGTTGCTTGGAGTGATTGGCACCTTTCCGATTATGAGATGCTTGGAGTGATTGACACCTTTCCGATTACGGGCTGCTTGGGGTGATTGGCACTTTTCCGATGACGGGCTACTTGGAGTGATTGGCACCTTTCCGATTATGGGCTGCTTGAGGTGATTGGCACCTCTCCGATTACGGGCTGCTTGGGGTGATTGGCACCTTGCTGATTATGCAGTGCTTGGAGTGATTGGCACCTCTCCATAATAAACCTCGTGTATCATGGTATCGGGGGCTCTGGAGAGCCTTTCCCGATGGTTCGCGCAACTTTTGTGCTACCTTCCGCAACTTCTCTGGAAGCTTCCGCAACTTCTGCACGACCTCCCGCAACTCCTGCGGGACATCCCGCAACTTCTGCGCCACCTCGCGCAACTCTTGCGCCACCTCGCGCAATTTCTGCGCCACCTCGCGCAACTTTCGCGCCACCTCCCGCGACTCCACGGCTACCCTCCGCAAGTCCACGGCTAGTCTCCGCGACTTCACGGCTACCCCCCGCAAGTCCACGGCCGTCCCCCGCGACCCCACGGCTAAAGCCCGCGACTTCACGGCTACCCTCCGCGACTTCACGGCTAAGCCCCGCAAGTCCACGGCTATCCCCCGCGACTTCACGGCTGTCCCCCGCAAGCCCACGGCTGTCCCCCGCAACTTCACGGCTATCCCCCGCGAGTCCACGGCTGTCCCCCGCAAGCCCACGGCTAAGCCCCGCGACTCCACGGCTATCCCCCGCAAGTCCACGGCTATCCCCGCAAGCCCACGGCTACAGCCCGCAAGCCCACGGCTACAGCCCGCGAGTCCACGGCTACAGCCCGCAAGCCCACGGCTACGGTTCCCGGTGCCAGACACTCATGGTGCCAGACACCCGGTTTCCAACCGCCTTCGCTTGCAACGGGGCTTGCGCTTGCGACCCTCGTTAAAAAGCCCGCACAGCGCGTACTCTGTGTGTAGTATCCTTGTGGTAGTAGCCCTGACTGCCACCGTTGAAATACTGATACCATGAATTATAAGTAGAGTACTGGGAAGAAGACCAGTAATAATCGCCATAAAACCCGCCCAACCCTTTCCGCTTCAAATTTTGATACATCAAATCAAGCTCGTCCTTGCTCGGCAAAAACCAATCTTTATATCCGCCAATATCAAGACTCGCGCATTGTCGCGCCGCCGTTCCACTCTCTCCCGACTGCCTCAGTCGTTCAACTATAACCTGTGTGTTTCGCTTCCCTGTTCCCACCACTACATCAGTCCCGGCTACATCATATCCATACACCCCCCACTCCGCGCCGAATTCCATCTTCGCTGGAGCCGCTTCCAGATACCGCCACCCGTCTGATTTCACCCCTTTGTCATAAAACACTATCCCGCCGGCGGGTCCAATATCCCCTATCTCATACGTGTAGGTATACGCTTTATACGCTTCCTCAAGCTCCCTCGCGCCAATGGCGACATAGCCGGATTGATTCAGAGCCTTCCCCTTTATGCCATTCACTTCTCGAATCACGACATTCAGCGTGGGAGTCAAGTTGTTTGCGTTCACCTTGGGAAAGTGTACCAACGCTATATCTGACGACGGCTTTACCACCGCCGTGTCTCCTATCGAGAAATCCAGCCCTTCGCTTGTCAGGGTAACGCCGCTTTCGGCGATGATCTTGCCCCGCTCATTGACCAGCGCGACTTTCACCTTAAACGTGAAAGCGCGTTTGCCCTTAAACAGCACGGTCTCCGGCGTTTTCGGCTCTATGTTCCGCAGGGGCCAGCCCGTGAAACCCCAGTCTTCGCGCTTGCCCGTCTTCTCAAGACCAGCGATCAGCGTGTTCAGCGCGGTAAACCCCGCTTCCAAAGGCTCAATCGCTATACGCATCGCCAGATTCACCTGTTCCCGCGCATAATCGGTCTTGCCTTCCTGCATAAGGTTGGGATCAAAGACAAGCTCAAAGGGCAGATGCTCGTTAAAAAACGCTGTCGCGGTCTTCATCGTCGCGAGCCATGATCGCCGCTTTTCAAGATCGTTCAATATGTTGGCGCTGATTGTGCCGCCGCGAATCTCCTGGGACACCGTGTTGAGGCGGGCCAGGGCTTCCAGTTTGGAGGGATCGAAGGACAAGGACTGCGTATAGTTTAAGAGCGCTTCCACCGGCGCGCCGCTTTGCTCCGCGGCCACACCCTTGGCGAACGCGACTTCGGCGCGCGTCGCGTCCGCGCGTCCCTGGGAAAGCGCGGCTTTACCCGCCGCCGTGAGCCGCACGTCCAGTTGGTCAAGTAGCTCTTCGCTCGCCTCGTTGAGAAGCGAGCCATCTTCAAGCTGGGACTCGGTTCCATTCTTCATAAAGGTCGCCCGGCGCACACCGGTCTTGAAGTCCGTTACAGCCAACTGCACCGAGTACTGGTTCCCCTGCATCTTCTGGAGAGTGCCTACAAGAAGGTACTGGACGTTGATCAGCTTGCTTATGGACACAAAATCCTCGTCCGAAAACCTGCCGTTCAAGGCTATGTCCTGTTCCGACAGTATCCTGTTTAGGTTCTGCCTATCAAACAAGGTTATCGCCGAGTATTTGCTGAAGTTGTTGTTCAGCAAACCCTGTACATACACCGGCAGATACGCCTTGTCCTCGCTCAAGCCCTGTCCTTTCGGCTCCAGCACGGCGAGGCGGATGTCCTTGCCGCCGTCTCCCTCAAAGAGGGGACCTATGTTTTCAAGCCGCCCGATTGCCGCCCGCGCGGAAATTTCCGCTTCGCCGCCGTCTTTTCCTCCGCCCGCAAACAGAGTCCCACATAACGCGACTGTCAGTAAGACCATAAACGCCTTTTTCATATTGAACCTCCTAACCTGTTACTGTTATTATTCTAACATATTTCACGAGAAGTGGTAAAGCGGACGGAGAATCAACAGCAAAAATAACTTCTCTGAAAATAGAAGTTGACAATAAAAGGCAATCAGCTATATAATACAACGAAGGGGATATTATGGCTGGATTACAGCTTACGTTTGTTAATTTTAAGAAAGACGCTTTTATAATGGTTGAAGGCAATAAACAGATTGCCGACCGTTTCTTTATAATACGGCAGGGAAACATTCGTGTTTCAAAAGAAGTAGAGGTTGTGCATGAGGAAGGCGGCAATATTTTGGGTCCTGGAGATTTTTTCGGGGTTGTTTCAACGATGTCTTCACATTCGCACATCGAGTCGGCGCAGGCGCTCACCGACGTAACGCTTATCGCGGTGTTCAAGGAACAGTTTCCGCAACTCATCACCAATAGCGCGGCAATCGCCATGAAGATCATCATGCAGTTCTCGAAACGTATGCGCTATCTGGACGAAGCCCTTACACGCATTACGCTCAAGAATACAGCGGGTGATGACGCATCTCATCTTTTCAATGTGGCGGATTATTACGCGAAGCTTAAACAATACAATCAGGCTTATTACGCCTATAGCCGCTACAGGAAATATTGCCCTGAAGGTAAAAATTTTGACAAAGCCGGCGACATAATGACGAGGATTTCGCGGTTCGCCCAATCCGCAAAGTTGGACTTTCCACCCGGAGAAATCATTCGCGAGTACCCCAAGGATGCTATGATATTTTCTGAGTGTGAGCCGGGCGATGAGCTTTATATCATCCAAAAAGGTTCCGTCAAAATAACTACAATCGTCGACAACACAGAAGTGCTTCTTGCAATGCTTAAACAGACCGATATATTCGGGGAGATGGCGCTTTTGGAGTCAAAGCCTCGTTCGGCCAGCGCCATAGCCTACCAAAACTGCGTCGTCATGGCGGTAAACCGCGCGAACTTCGAGCGTATGGTATCTACTCAGCCGCAAATCATAGCAAGACTAACTACTCTTCTTGCGGAACGTATCTGGCTTATCTACAAGCAACTCGCAAACACCCTCATAGACCCCCCTGTTGGACGCGCCTATGATGCACTTCTCATCCAGCTTGAGAAAAACAGAATGGATGTATACGATACAAGGGCTTATACTTTTGAATTTGGTCCAAAAGAACTGGCCAACATGATGGGACTCGCGACTAATGAAGTAACGGACATAATCGCAAAACTTATGGAAAATAAAAATATCCAAATACAAGGCGACAAATTCTTTGTCCAGCATATTATGGAAATAGCGAAAGAAGTCGAATCCTATCGGCGTATGCAGAGACGGGAACGGATGGTGAGAGAGGCAAAAAATGCCTCTTTAAGGCGATAGTTATGAAAAAAGCTTTTTCTGTCTTTTGTCTGTTTGTTTCTATTCAAGTTTTTGCTCAGAACACGTCCGATGGAGTATCCTCAAATAAGGAAACGGCACCCATTCCCTCCGCTTATCGTGCCTTTTCTCTGGGTATGGGACTTGCCGAACTGAAAGATGCTCTCGCCCAAGACGATCTTTTCAATTTTCAAGAAAGCGATATTTCGTTTGTCCCTTTGCGTACAGAAAACTATGTGACAACGACAGGTTTCTCATTCATACGGAGAGCGCTCTTTCAAATCAAGGATGAAAAAGTCTTTGCTATGGCGTTCACTATGGACGTAGGCAGAGTTGACTATTATTCGATGTATACGACTCTCGTCAGAAAATACGGGGAACCCAAGATTCTTGACCCAAAACAAGCCGTTTGGGAGGACGAAAAGACGAGGCTTACCTTGGAACGCCCACTCTTCGTCCAATACATTGACAAAGAAGTGTTCTCCCAAACGTTAGACGAGGCGGCGGCCGCGCGGAACGAAGAGTTAGAAATGCAGGCGGAGTTTCTGAATGAATTTTGAGTTTCGCCGTATTATGAGTATTCGTTCTTTTTTGCTGGTTTCCTTCTTTCTTCTTGCCTGCGCTGGTCGTCCATCTTTCAGAACGACCGCCATAACGATACAAACGACCGAGGGGAATGTAAGCCTCGCCGCGGAGGTCGCGGAAACAACAGAGGAAAGACAACGCGGGCTTATGTTTCGGAAATCCCTCGCGGACGGTAAAGGGATGCTCTTTGTCTTTGAGCGAGACCAAATCCTTTCTTTTTGGATGAAGAACACGTACATTCCCCTGTCCATAGCCTTTATCGCTGGCGACGGACGGATTGTGGAAATCCACGACATGGAACCGTTAAGCCTCGCTTCGGTACGGTCGAGTCGTTCCTGCCGATACGCGCTGGAGGCGCCGCTTGGGTGGTTTACACGGGCGAAAATAAACATCGGCGATACGATGATTCTTTCCGCCCCTAATTAAGGCGATTTTTGGAAAATAGTAAGGATGAAAATGACGCGGTTTTGCGAGACGATAAAAATTGGCGGACGCGGCGAAGGCAAAGACGTAGTTTTTGTGGGAAAAGGCGTTCCTATCGCTATTCAAACTATGTGGAAAGACAAGCTTACCGCAACCGACGTTGAAGGGGAGACCGGACGCGGCTTGATCGACCGCATCGAAGGGCTTTCCCGTATGGGTTGCGGACTGTTGCGTTTCGCGGTACCAGACTTGGAAGCGGCTCAGGTTCTGGGACGGCTCGCGGAAATGGTTTCCATGCCCTTGGTCGCAGATATACACTTTGATTACCGTATAGCCTTGCGGTGTTTGGACTTTCCCATCGCAAAAATCAGAATCAATCCGGGCAACATAGGTAAGAAAGCTAACATTGAGCGGGTGCTTGAAAAGGCGGACGCAAAAGGCGTCCCTATCCGAATTGGCGTGAATGCGGGTAGTCTTCCCCATGATCTGCGCTTCAAGGTGGACGCTGGTGAAATTGACTGCGTCGAAGCGCTGACCCAAGCCGCGGAACGGGAACTCGCTGTCTTTGAAGCGTTTCGGTTCTTCAATGCGCTCGTATCTGTGAAAGCATCCGGAATTGCCGATACTATAAAGGCGAATCGTCTGCTAAAGCAGAGAACGGACGTCCTGCTTCACGTGGGCGTTACCGAGGCGGGTCCTCTTGTCGCGGGTACAGTGCGGAACGCCGCGGCATTGTTTACCCTCTTGAGCGAAGACATTGGGGATACGGTGAGGGTGTCCCTGTCCGATACGGTTGAAAACGAGGTAATTGCGGCGCGGGAGATTATCAACGCTGTGGCGGAAAGCCGAAGACTACAGCCGCAAGGCATTACGATAACGTCTTGTCCGCGATGCGGGCGCGCAAGCTTCGACACGCACAGCTTCACCCAGAGATGGCTGACCCGCCTTTATGCGGAGCATAAGACGGCGACCATCGCCGTCATGGGCTGTGTGGTAAACGGTCCGGGTGAAGCGCGCCATGCGGATTTGGGTATAACCGGCGCGGGAGATAAGGTGGTTCTATTCAGACACGGCAAAATCGTTAAAACAGCCGCTGTTTCAGACGCGGATGCGGCGTTTGCGGAAGAGTTAGAAAAGTTATAGAGGTGCTATATGCGAAAATTTTTTGTGATATTAGTTATGGTCTGCCTACCTTTTTCCGCGTCTGCCCAACGCGCGGAAAAGGCGTATTGGTGGTTATTGGAGCAGGGAAAGACATTTTTTCGGGATGGGGCTTACGGACAGGCTTTGATGGCGTTTGAGGATGCAAAGAGGGACAGAAAAGCTATGTTCGAGCAGATGGAGCAGGATTTAATAGTGGTTTTGTCTACCCAAGAAGTAAGGCGGATGCGTGATTCCCTTGCCGACGTGGAAAAATATATTGCAGAAAACCATCTTGATAAAGCGGCGCGGGCGCTCAGAGAGCTTTACTATCGGACGCCGCGAGATTCTCTGGGCGATTCCGCAAACAACGCGCTTAAAGCTATCGGCGCTTTGAAGAATTACCCAGAAGCCGAATACTGGCTGGGCGAAGTCTATCGTATCGAAGGCGAGTTGACTCTTGCTCTCAAACAGTACAAAAAAGCTCACGAACAAAGGGCTAACCTTGAAAATCAGGCGTTTGACATAGAGATTCTCTATAAAATAGTCGATATTCTCAAAACAAAGCGTGACTATACTGAGATGGAGGAGATTTCCAAGGAAATAGTCGCCCTTGATACGCTCTGGCAGGGGGATTCCGGCGTTTTTGCGCGGAATTCCATGTTAAGAATTCTTGAGACTGACGGAATATCCAGATTTTTGACTATTTATCGCTACGACAACATCAATGTCGAGAAGATTCACCGAACTTCTGGTTTCTTTTACTACGCTTCAGGACGACACAGCAATGCTTTGGAACATTTGATGTTCTCCTTTTTGATACAAAGTACTGTCATCATCAACGAAGTTATCAGAAGCAATTATGGCTTTGAGTTTACCGACATACCCGCGCTTTTGAACGCGGCACAAGGTAATCCCGCTATTGTGGACTATATAGAGAGCGTTGAGTATTATAAGACCATCTATTATTTGGGCGCGACATTTTACGCGACGGGCAAGACAGCGCCCGCGCGCAACTTCTGGCTCGTCTTGAGGGATGGACCGGAAGTGACTCAATGGTCGATACGTTCCGCGAATCAGTTGCAACACCCTTTTATAGAGAAAGCGGTCGAAATGCCGTAACTATTTCTTGCGACCGCATATCCCCTCCCTTCTTATAATTCGGATGCTATGATAAGAATAGTGTAGAATCAACACTTTATTCTCTTGAATAAGCCTCTTATACTATCGAATAAGGGCGTATGCCGCAGAATCAGAAGTCCCGGACGACTGTCCCGAAGTCTCGGACGACTGTCCGGAAACTTGGGACGACTGTCCGGAAGTCCCGGACGATTATCCGGAAGTCCCGGACGACTGTCCGGAAGTCCCGGACGACTGTCCGGAAACTTGGGACGACTGTCTGGAAGTCTCGGACGACTGCCCGGAAGTCTCGGACGATTATCCCGAAGTCCCGGACGACTGTCCGGAAGCCTCGGACGACTGTCCGGAAACTTGGGGCGACTGTCCGGAAATCTGGGACGGCTGTCCCGAAGCCTCGGACGACTGCCCCGAAGCCTCGGACGACTGTCCGGAAACTTGCGACTGTCCGGAAGTCTCGGACGACTGTCCGGAAACTTGGGACGACTGTCCGGAAATCTCGGACGACTGTCCGGAAGGGCGGTGTCAGGCGTGGGTGTCAGCGGTGTCGGTGGCTAGACAACGAGTAGGTTCCGCTTGCTTGCAAGCGTAACCGTCAAGACGGGGTCAGCGGCGCTCCCTTTCGGACAACAACCCGTGTGAAGTCGTCTGACACCCGAAGAGTGCGGTATCGGGGCGGCGATGTCAGAGGTGTCGGCGGCTAGACAACGAGTAGGCTACGCTTGCTTGCAAGCGTAACCGTCAAGACGGGGTCAGCGGCGCTCCCTTTCGTACAACACCCCGTGGGAAGTCGTCTGACACCCGAAGGGTGCGATGTCGGGGCGGTGGTGTCAGAGATGTCGGCGGCTAGATAACGAGTAGGTTCCGCTTGCAAGGCAAGCGTAACCGTCAAGACGGGGTCAGCGGCGCTTCCTTTCGGACAACAACCCGTGTGAAGTCGTCTGACACCCGAAGGGTGTGGTGTCAGAGGTGTCGGCGGCTGGACAACGAGTAGGTTCCGCTTGCAAGGCAAGCGTAACCGTCAAGACGGGGACAGCGGTACACCCTTTCAAACAACAACCCGTGTGAAGTCGTCTGACACCCGAAGGGTGCGTTTTTTTGGGATTATCGTAAATAAAGAGAGAGAAAAACAGTTGCTTTTCAACTACCTGTGTGTTATTATTTTATACTATTTTTCGAGGAGAACCTTCATTATGGAAGAAAATTTTACAGAAGCCATGGAAAAGAAGCTTACAGCCGCTAAAGATGAGCTTGTTTCAAACCTAACCGAGAGTAGCGCGAATTTCAAAGCTCTTATGGAAAGGCTTAATACCAAAGACTTGGTTGACAGCGCGTCTGACGATATAGATCGCAAGATGATAGAAGCTATCGGGGTTCAAGATATGAAACGCCTGCGCCTCATCGATTCGGCTCTTACCCGTATACAACAAGGTAAATATGGACTGTGCGTGCGGTGCGGCAAGCGTATATCCCAGGCCAGACTCGAAGCTATCCCCTACGCCATCATGTGCGTCAACTGCCAATCAGCCGAGGAACGGCGAACCAGATGATTATTCTTAACAAGTCGGACAGAAGCAAATGAAGATACTGATTCTTGTTTCGGGAAACGGTACGAATCTGCAAGCCTTGATTGACGCGCAAAATCTGATCGGGAATGGCAGAATAACGGCTATTATCTCTGATAGAGCGGATGCCTATGCCTTGAAACGCGCTCTATCTGCTGGAATTCCCGCCTTTGTGGAAGCGCCAGACCGAAACTTGCCCAAAACGGAACGCCGCCTTGACCTTTCCAATCGTATACTCCACCACGCCCAAGATATGGGCATCGACCTCATTGTTTACGCGGGCTTTCTGTCAATCTTGAGCGGCGATTTGATAAACGCTTTCGCGGGCAGGATGATAAACATCCACCCCAGCCTCCTCCCAAAGTTTGGCGGCGAAGGTATGTTTGGGAATAAGGTTCACGTTGCGGCGCTTGCCGCGGGCGAGACTGAATCAGGCTGCACAGTACACTTTGTGGACGCGGGGACAGACACCGGCCCCATCATCCTCCAGCGCCGTGTGCCTGTCATACCCGGCGATACGCCAGAAACCCTCGCTGAACGTATCCATAAAGAAGAACATATCGCCATTGTTGAGGCGGTCGCAAAAATAGGAAGCGTATAAGCATTGGCACAATAGAAGATATATGGTAGTATAGAATTATGAAGCACATAAAAGATAAGATAGTTCTGATAACAGGCGGGGCAAGCGGCATAGGCAGGCTCATGGCGATAGATTTCGCGGAGCGCGGAGCAAAGGTAATCGTGTGGGACGTCAATCCTTCCGCGCTCAAGAATCTATCGGACGAAGCCGAGCAAGCATTGCTTTCTATAAAGACGTTTGTCTGCGATGTTACCGATAGAGATATGGTTTACCGATTTGCGGAAAGGGTCAGAACCGAAGTCGGCTCAGTTGACGTACTGATAAACAATGCGGGCGTGGTATCCGGCAAGACATTGCTTGAAACGCCGGACGAAAAAATTATCAAGAGTATGAACGTCAACACGTTATCCCTCTTTTGGATGTTCAAGGCTTTTCTACCATCTATGTTAGAACGAAACGCGGGACATATTGTTACTATCGCGTCCGCGGCGGGAATCATCGGCGTCAAAGGGCTTGCCGACTATTCAGCGAGCAAATTCGGCGCATTCGGATTACACGAGGCTATACGCATGGAACTCCGTCAAAAGAAAAGTGCGGTCAGAACGACTATCGTCTGTCCTTTCTTCATTGATACCGGTATGTTCAGTGGAGTGAAGACAAAATTCCCCTTTCTTTTGCCCATTCTGAAAAGCGAATATGCGGCGAAGACTATCGTCAACGCCGTGCTTAATAACCGTCAGCGACTCGTCATGCCGCGGTTCGTCTACAGCGTCTTCCTTTTACGCCTCTTCCCCACAACCATCTTAGACGCAATGGCGGACTTTTTCGGCGTGAACCGGGCAATGGACGAGTTCAAAGGACGATAATAAGAATAAGGATCGGGTTGGGGTTCGTTTCATAAGGAGAAGTTGCGCTAGGTGGCGGAGAAGTTGCGCTAGGTGGCGGAGAAGTTGCGCTAGGTGGCGGAGAAGTTGCGCTAGGTGGCGGAGAAGTTGCGCCAGGTGGCGGAGAAGTTGCGCGAGGTGGCGCAGAAGTTGCGCCAGGTGGCGGAGAAGTTGCGCTAGGTGGCGCAGAAGTTGCGCCAGGTGGCGGAGAAGTTGCGCTAGGTGGCGCAGAAGTTACGGAAGCTTCCGCAGAAGTTGTGGGAGTTCCCGCAGAAGTCGCGGAAGCTTCCGCAGAAGTTGCGGGAGTTCCCGCGGAAGTTGCGATAGCAATCGCGGAAGTTGCGATAGCAATCGCGGAAGTTGCGATAGCAATCGCGGAAGTTGCGATAGCAATCGCAGGAGTTGCGATAGCAATCGCGGAAGTTGCGATAGCAATCGCGGAAGTTGCGATAGCAATCGCAGAAGTCGCGAGAGCTTCCGCAGAAGTTGCGGGAGTTCCCGCAGGTAAGGATCGGGTTGGAGTTCGTTTCATAAGGAGAAACTATGGTATCGGAAATTATTGTAAAGGCGCGGGCGGCGCAAAGGCAATGGGAGAAATTGCCTTATGGTGAAAAGGCGAAGAAACTCAAGAAAGCGGCGCGGTTTCTTGGTCGCTCTGTCGACGAAATAGCTCGCGTGATACACGAAGACAATGGTAAACTCGCGCTCGACGCGCTTGCGACTGAGGTTTTGCCCGCTATTTTGGCAATGGACTTTTACATCAAAAATGGGAGGAAATTCGCGCGCTCAAGGGCGATAAAAGGACGTAGCCTCCTGATGTTCAACAAGACAAGCAGGACAGTGTTCAAGCCTTACGGCGTAGTGGGCATTATTTCGCCGTGGAATTATCCATTTGCCATACCATTTTCCGAAGTGATTATGGCGCTCCTCGCGGGAAACGCCGTCATTCTCAAAACCGCGTCCGTAACGCCCAACGTTGGCAGGATGATAGCGCGGATTGTCGCGGACGCAGACTTACCTGAAGGGCTTTTCGCCTATGTGGAGATGCCGGGCAAAGAGGCGGGACCCGCATTTATCGAGGGCGGCATTGACAAGCTGTTCTTCACCGGCTCAACCGCGACCGGCAGGGAACTGATGGCGCTCGCCACGCCGCGCCTGCTTCCCCTCGTGTTGGAACTCGGCGGCGCTGACGCGGCTATTGTGCGCGCCGATGCTGATCTCGACCGCGCGGCCGCCGGTCTTATATGGGCAGGCTTTTCCAATGCAGGGCAGTCTTGCGGCGGGGTTCAACGGGTACTGGTTCACCGCTCCGTATTCGCCCTGTTTTTGGAGAAACTGCGCGGTTTAACCGAAAACCTACACGAAGGCGTTGACATGGGACCCATGACTACACTCAAGCAGAAACAGACGGTTCAAAGGCAAATCGACGCCTGCCTTGCGAAAGGGGCGAAGATAGCGGCAAAGAGTCAATCAACCGAAGACGGCAATCTTATGCCCGCGATGATACTGACGGATGTAACGGACGATATGCCAATCATGCGAGAGGAGATTTTTGGGCCAGTGCTTGCCGTTATATCGGTAAACGACGATGAAGAGGCGCTTCGTATCGCCAATTCGTCTGCTTACGGGCTAACCGGCTCGGTCTGGTCCCGGAATCGGCGCGCGGCGCGTCTACTCGCGGCGCGAGTTAATGCAGGCGCGGTCATGATCAACGATCACCTCATGTCTCACGGACTTGCGGAAACACCGTGGGGCGGTTTCGGCGATTCTGGTCTCGGTAAAACCCACGGCGAGTTCGGCTTCCGCGAGATGCTCAAAGCGCAGGTGGTTGTGGACGATTTCTTGCCCGCAGTCAAACGCAATCTGTGGTGGCAACCGTATTCGGAAAGAGTCTATGCAGGTATACGCGCAATAGTAGAACTGCTCACAGGAGGGCTTTTGTCAAAAATAAAAGCTCTTCCGAGCGTTCTGCGGATATTTTTTCGTTACTGGGAAAAGTAAAGAAACGCACTTGCAACTGTGTATAGACATTTTTGGATGATTGATATAAACTGAAAAAGATTTGTATAGTAGAGAAATACAGCCGCCGTGGACAAAGCCTATAGAAGATGGGAAGTCCATAGCAGGCACATGGAAACATTCATTTGATAAAATTGACCTCATTGACATAAGACGTCCGTTTGGGAGACCTTATCCCAAAGTACTGAAAGATAGTCGTATCAAGGAATGGCAATCGTTCATCATTCAGGATGAACGATTCTGCCTCACCGCTCTGTTGAGCAACATCAAATGTTATCGTTGGGCGCAGGTGTGCCTTTTTGACAAAGAAAATAAGGAGAAGCTTTGTTTCAAGAAAATCCTGCCGTTCAGCGGGTGGAGGTTTCCTCAGTCCCTTGCTAACGCTTCTATTGACAGCCGCTCTTATGGGTTTTTCTTTCGTATACATGACTGGTTGGATGCGGATACCATAAAAATCGACCTGGACATTGAAGCGACTCGGAAGCGACCGTCTTTTACCGCGCATTTGGAATACGAGGCTAACGAAGAAAAGTTTGACCCTATGGCGGTTAATTTATTGTTTTCTGAAGAAAAAAGTATGTATGCTTACAAATTGCTTTGTCCTGTCAGAGGCGATATGGTTTTTGGGGGGAAGCATATATCTCTTAGCGACACAAGAACAACAGGTATTTTCTGTGACAATAAAGGCTATTACCCTTACAGGATGAGAACGACATGGTGTAGCGGCGTTGGTCTTCATAAAGACGCCATATTTGGTTTCAGCCTCGCGGAAAATCAGGCAAAGGAAACCTTCAAGAACAATGAGAACGGACTCTGGAAGGAAGGACGCCTAACGTATCTGCCGCCGGTGTGTATCACCCAGCCCAATGGTCTTGGAGCCGACTGGATTATCCAAGATATGGAAGGCATGGTCGATTTAGTATTCACTCCGAAAGAGCAGATCCGCAATGAGATCAACCTGTTTTTTACCAATGTTGAGTACAACATTCTGCTTGGACATTATAAAGGAATGTTAATAACCGCGGATGGCGAACAAACGCCTATTCACAATCTATGGGGTTTAGGTGAAAAGTTATATTTAAGAGTTTAGGAGAATAAGATGGCAAAAGCAATCTATGAAAAAGGTGAATTAGACCGTGTGAGAAACAGGCTTGGCGTTAGCAGTAATGAAGAAGCCAAACGTATGGCGGAAGTCTTGGGCGGTGAGGTCGGCGTTGAGAAACAGTCTAGTCAGAAAAATGTAAGCAATACGAAAACAAGCGCGGCTAAAACGACTCCCAAGCACCGTATAGAAACAGCCGCTGAAGAAAAAGCAAGCGCCGCTAAATCCACGACGCTCAACTTATCCCTACCTATCGTTCAAAGCTACGCTGAGCGGGTAAAAATGGACAAGCTCGCCTATCAAGAAGAATTCGATATAAAAACCTTCTTTCAATTAACCGCGTCCGTTCTCTCCTTGGCAAAGGCCCCGAAAGACTACATCAGTCCTGTATTTATCAATAAAAGAATGAAGGAATATTACAACAAGATAAGCAGTTTAGTGAATTTAACCCGCCTTTTACTCCCTAAAAATAACGTACAACGCATCGAGCACCTGAAAAAAAACTCTTATCCAGCATATTGTGTACTTGACGTTATCAGAAAATGGAATATCGAGCGCATATCCTCTGATTTATCTCGTATGCAGCTACATTCACGAAAAGTAACCCTCAACGATTGCAAAGAAATGCTCAAAGCTATCTACAAACCTATCATCATTTTGGGAAGACTCCTACCAGAAGTACAAATCAAAGCCTCTTACGCCCTCTTGTACAAATACCTTTATGCTGAAAACTCCAGTAAAGCCGCCACGTATCAAGACTACATCAAGACCGCGCTCGCCGCTTTTACCGGCATACGCCGCGACATCCGAGCCCTCATATACCCGTTACTCATGAAGCTCCTATCCGACCAGTACCTCCCTTGCGAACAATTCTTCTCGCAGAAGCAAGATAAGATATTGGCTTTTCTGGGCTTAACAGAAGCGAATATCCTTGATCCGTCCAATATGCCTATAAAGATGAAACAGAACGGAGGAGTAGAAATCACGCAATCTGAAAAGGAGCTAGAAGAAGCAGCAGCCGAAGCAATAGAAGCGAAAAAGGTGCACCAAGCCGCGCTTGAGGCGGAGAAGGAGCTTATGGAAAAAGGACTCCAGACGCTTGAAAACATATTCCCAAAAGCGGGATGGGACCAGCTCGACTATTATTACGATTTGTATCCCTATTTCGCCAAGATGCTTGAAATGAAGAAAGGCTATGAACTCATCGCTCCCACAGACCCCATGCTATTGTTTTGCGTTCTCGCCCGTATTTTAGAGGAATTATTCTTTGGACTACGCTTTGTGAAATTCAGTCAAATTCTCAATCCTGACGGTAGCATTGATGATGCAGGAGAGCAAATCGTTGAGATTGTCAACAAATGGCGCGACTATTTAAATGAGGTGTTAATAAGAGAATATTTAGAAAGACTTATAGAGTACGGCGAACTTTTAGCTGGTTCGCCCGGAGCGAGCACATCGAACTTTGCAATCCGCCTCGTCGATGAAATGAACCTCGCCAAACGGCTATTCTTCTTCCCGCACTACAACTACACAGTTACCTCGTCGTTAGCCTTATCCGCGTTTCAGAAGAAAGGCATAACGCCTATATTTCGCGAGGTTAAACAACTCCACAAATGTCTTTCATACTTTGTGAAAGAGATAAAGAAAGCCTTAACCGAAGGCGGCGCTGAAGCCAAAGTCCTATGTAACGGCATAGAGAACCCCTGGGCGCCCTATACATTTCAAATAATCAACCCTGTTTCCAAGAGATTAAGCGTCATACTCGGTCAAAAGAATAGAAACAACGCTTCGCTCATCTTGATCACCGCTGAGATAGTAACGATTTTAGATTATTATGAGAATAACGAGTATAGCTGGGCGTATCAAGCGCCGTCGAAGGCGCTTTTCCGCAGTAAAGACGGAGCAGGCATTATCCCGCAATTCGGTGTAGATACGCTCTTAGACGCGGACGAAATATTCAAACAGACCATCAAAGAACTCCGCGAGAAAGCGGCGGCTCAGGCGACAGCCAAAGAATCGGCGGCTCAGACGACAGCGGCTCAGACGGCAGTAGCTCAGACGGCGGCGGCTCAGACAACAGCCAAAGAATAGACCCATGTCGGCGTTTAATCTCAGAAAGATCGAATCTCTCCTCTTACTATGCGTTATTGTAGTGTCGCTTAACGTGAAAGTCTGGGCGCAGACGGCTATGGATGCGCCTATGGACCTGTTTGATCAGGCGCAAAAAGCCGAATACGCGGAAAATTGGGAAAAAGCCGTTGCTCTCTACACAGAAGGCGAGGCGCTTTTCCCAGAAGACCTCCGTTTCCCATTGACGCTCGGAGACCTTTACTTTAATAGAAAACTTTATTCGCTTGCGATGGAGCATTACCGAAAAGCTAAAACCATTGCCCCATTCGACCAGAACACGCTCTACAGACTTTCTCAGACTGCGGGCTATCTGAACAGGGATGCAGAATCTGCGGAATACCTTAAGATCCTCCTTGACATAGACCCGGATGATCAAAGGGCGATTATAGATTTGGGGTGGATGTATTTCAAACTACACCGCCTCAAGGAAGGCGCGGCGCTCTTAGAAGACGCTATGGAACGTCATGGGAAAGACGACATTAGTTTTGCCATGACTCTGGCGACCATATATTCTGATATGCTGAGGTATGAGGACTCGAAGACGCATTACAATACCGCGGTGAAAGGCGCGGAACGAGACGGAGACACACTCTTCGCCGCGGTCGCGCACTACAATTGGTTTGTTTTGGAAAGCCGTTTTTACAATTACGCGGAGGCGTTCAAAGAGGCCGAAGCGTCCCTTGCGACATTTGACCGATCATCGGGGCGACTCGCCCGCGGGGAACTCGCCCTACGAAAACTTGACTTTAAGGCTGGCATTGCGGATTATCAAAACGCCTTTGCGGATGACACATCGCCGCTCGCCAAACTCAACCTCGCGGAGAGCTTTCAAGCTGCGGGGCGC
The DNA here is from genome assembly GCA_031265825.1 of Treponema sp. Lineage (GTDB taxonomy): Bacteria > Spirochaetota > Spirochaetia > Treponematales > Breznakiellaceae > JAIRKH01. The sequence continues at coordinate 16,763 of JAISCD010000092.1, forward strand.
TTAGAGGAAGCCCGCGTCTATGCGGAAGACTGCCGCAATGCCGCGGATCATTCGTGGCTACGGAACTATGGAATGGACGTTACGGCGTATAAGATGAACGTCCATGAAATCCTCTCGGTAACCTACTTAGGACTTGCAAGAACCGAGGGGTTTGGAGTACACGCATCAGCCATCGATCACATTAAAAGCATTGCAAGACGAATATCCTTTCTATTCAAAGGACACGTGAACCGCCTTTTATTCAAGAAATACGCGCTTGTTTCCGCAAACGCGCAGAAGGGACAGAGTCTCTCCGAGACGGAACCAGATGCTCTTCATCTTTATAAGATGGTCTTTGAGTCGTATCCGCAAAGAGCGTTGAATTACATAAACACAGCCGAGCAACGGGAACTCCCTCTTATACCGAAAGCCGCGCCTTCTTATGCGTATGAGAAGGCGGCGCTTGCGCTCAAGGCGGGACGTGACGAAGAAAGACGGACAGCGATAGAGACGCTCGACGCGGCGATACCATCTTTCGATCCCGTGTGGGAAAAGGATATGCTTGCGGATACCTATCGGGAGCTTGCCAAGATGCGCGACCTTGATGCGGCGGAACGGCTTTTTGCCCTGAACCAAGGGGCGTTGCGGCAGAACGGCATCCGACTGCCGATAACGCTTTCCATTAACGCGGAGGGGAAAAGCGCAAAGAAGATACGTCAAGCTGTCGTGCAGACAGGTTTCGTGTTACAGCCTTATAACGCGCGTTATTCTCTTACCGTTTCTCTGGTTGACGGCGGGGCGCAATGCGCGCTTTTCGATCAAGGCAGGGGGAGGGTGGTCTTTAACAAGGCGGTTCCCCTGTCCTCCCCTCTCACGCGCGCGGGTTTGAGTGAGTTTTCGCGGGCTTTGGGCGAGGTTTTCGTAGCGGGGAAGGAATGAAGCGGTTTAACTTCGATCTTGAGAGCGTCCTTTTACTCAGGAAATACCGGGAGCAGGAGGCTGAACTTGCCTTGGGTAAGGAAGTCGGCGAGTTGAACCGCATTGAGAAGAACATTGCGGACGTTGCGGCGGAGAAGAGTCGGTCTATTGCTGAACGTTTCAGTCTGGGGTATTCGGTTTCCGAGATGCGGGTATTTGACTTATACACACAGCGGCTTAATTGGATGACGGAGAGACTGCTTGCGGACGCGGCGAAGGCTGAGCTTAGGGTAGAGGCGGCGCGTAAGGCGTACATTGAAGCGGAGCGCGAGCGCGAGGTTTTGGACAAGGTGAAGGAAGAAGAGACGCGGGCGCATCGTAAGCAGGGGCTTGCCGAAGAGGCGGAGTCCCTAGACGATGTTTCAACTACGGTGTTTATTAGGAACGTGGGGTAAGGAACCAGCCGCAGGTGTCTGACCCCGCAGTATCTAAACGATGTCGCAACGCTCCGTAACAAGGATTGGGACAATCTTCGGCGCTATTTCGCCATTCCCGACTCCATTCGTTCCATAGATTTCCAGAAAACAACTTTAAAGAAAGACGTTATTATTCCACAAGGTATCTGACACTTAACATCCCGCAAGGTGTCTGACACCGACACGCGAAAAACCTGCAAAATAACATTGACAATATTATGACTCAAAAGCCGATCCTTCTGACTTAAAAGCCGATCCTTCTGACTCGAAAGCCGATCCTTCTGACTCGAAAGCCATCCCTTTTGACTCGGAGTCCATGGACTTTGACTCGGAGTCCACGGACTTTGACTCGGAGTCTGTAGACTTTGACCTGAAGTCTATAGACTTTGACTCGGAGTCTGTAGACTTTGACCTGAAGTCTATAGACTTTGACTCGGAGTCTGTAGACTTTGACCTGAAGTCTATAGACTTTGACTCGGAGTCTGTAGACTTTGACTTGAAGTCTGTAGACTTTGACTTGAAGTCTGTAAACTTTGACTCGGAGTCTATAGACTTTGACTTGAAGTCTGTAAACTTTGACTCGGAGTCTATAGACTTTGACTTGAAGTCTGTAGACTTTGACTTGAAGTCTGTAGACTTTGACTCGGAGTCTATAGACTTTGGGACAAAAAAAAGCCGCCCCTCCTTGCGGAGGAGCGGCTCAGTTTCAATCAGTCAAAAAGGGAGGAGGATTAACGCCCTTGCCTGACTGAAACTGAATTGAAACATACGTATCGGAAATTACTCATCATCATATAGTATCGGTTAGTAAGTACAGATATACCTCACGGAGGAGGATTTATTCCTCAAACAGGTTGCTGAAATCAGCTGTGTAAGTCTCGGATAAGTCATCGCCGTACAGGAGTATAACCTCCTTGAATGTTACGGTACTAGATGTATTTTTAGTGTTCCCTGTTACTAGGAGTCCAAGATAAAGCTCCGACTGCATAGAAGTAGTTGTTACCAAATTATACTGATTGGTGCCACACCAGTCCGAACCATTCGCCGAGTATGTCCCGGTTAAGGTAGTACCTGTACGTTTTAGTTTAATGTAGGTAACACCGCTAGGCCTGCCCGAAGAAGGGGTTTGACCGGTTCCTGCATCGTTTGTAGTGCCATCTCGGAAGAATGGTCGCGCGTCCGTCTTGTTACCCTGTTTTGCCATTAAGAAATAAGAGGTAATACCCGGATTAGCCGTGTTAGTCAAGGCAGGGTCTTTTACCATAGCAAGGATACCCGCCTTATCCTTATCGTTAGTGCTTGCAAGGGTGGCGCTATCTATTTTTATAGTAAATTCAAAATCACCACTTCCTACCGGAATATACACGAAGTAACCATTTTCAGTATCATAGCCGGTATTCCATCCTAAGTCTGAACTTCCAGTTGACGCAGTAAGTTTAATACCTCCCTCTACCGCCTCTTTACTAACGGAAGCAAGCTTATTTCCAATGGTAGCAGCTGCCCAAGTAAAAAGGGCTGGCTCCGCCGCTTTGACGGTTACTTCATAGCCTGTGGAGACTTTAGAGCCGTCTTGCGTCGAAGTTGCAAACACATAAACTTTGGTCTCGTCCGCTACGTTGTTCGCCGCAGTCAATACGCCCGTGTTGGGGTTAATCGTCGCGGTTGCGCTTGCGTCTCCGCCGTCTACCGCGTTTGTTGCGTACACCGCCCACGTAACGCCTTGCGGCGCGTTTTCTGGCGCGACCGTTGCGGTCAAGGTAAGCGTGCCGCCGGCTTCCACTTCGTCTTCGTTGTCGTCGTCAATCGTAACGCCGGTAACCGCGACCGCCGCTCCTACCGTGATCGTCTTCGTGTCTGTAACAGACGAGCCGTTTGCGTCCTTGCCCTTTGAGGTTGCGGTAACGGTAACGTCTCCAGTTGCAACGCCGGTCAAAACGCCGCTGTCCGCGTCTATGGTCGCTATATTGCTGTTGTCCACACTCCACGTAACGCCTTGCAGTGCGTCAGCCGGGTTGACCGTCGCGGTTAAGGTAATGTCTGATGAGACTTGTAGCGGATCAGGTTCGCCAATCGCAACGCTTAACACCGCGGGGAGTATCTTGAACTTGTAGGTATCGGAAAGCGCGCCCGAAGCGGCGGTAACGGTATACGTTCCCGCCGCGGTGATTGCTACCTTGCCGTTTGTAACGCTTGCGCCTTCGGAGGGATCAACACTCCACGTTATATCCCCGCCTTCAGCGCCTTCGGGTGTAAAGGACGCGGTCAAGTCCACGCCTGCGTCCGGATAATCACGTAGTTCCGCTTGGTAGTCAATGCCCGTGTCAGGCATGAGCGGGCTGGTTGCCGTTGTCGTAATCGCTATGCCCGTGGCGGCTGGTCCCGCAGACGGCGTTTCAAATATAGTCTCCTCGTCTTGTTCAATCTTTATGTTGGAGATTTCAGCGTTCACGTTGCAAATAATGAAACAGGGATATACAGGCTCTGCCAATGCAAGGTCTGAGGCAACTTGCGAAACTGTCCGATTATAAGAGCCTAACTCTGTACCAGCGGCATCACCTACCGCAATATTATACAATGTACCTGTGTCGTTTCTCTTTATTTTTATAGTATATTCCGCACCTTGACTATAAGTCGGTGAGGGAGAAAACGAACTGCTGCCATAACTCAATGAGTTACTAGTATAGTAAGCTCTGAGATCGCTGGCTGAATATCTCACTAACACACTACTTGATTTTTCTATTGTCGGTCCCTTAAATACACCCGCAAAGATTCCTTCGCTTGTGCTTGTAGAACCTCCGCTCTTGGTAGCCGCTATTTTCACTCTCGCGCTCATATCAAATGCGCCTGTAAGTGGTATATTAAGATAAACAATCTTGCTATCACTGAAGCCATCACTGTTAAACTTCCCGCCTCCCGTATTTGCATTGATAACTATTCGTTGGGCGCTGTTCAATGTAGGTACGGCAAAGGCGGAGGCTGGCGCTTTTTGATCCCATCCCAGCAGATAGATGCCCGCCGTGAAGGATAACTCTTGCTCGTCAATATCGCTTGTATTGTTTGCGGGAATGGTTATCGGCGCGGAGCCGTCAAACGGGATATTCCCTTTCCAGCCCTTGAAGTTCAGCGCAGTCTCTTCGCTGTATACGGGCAGAGCCATACTCCACGCGCTATTCGTTACTTTAGTCGCCGCGCCTTGATATATTTCACCCGCATATGCCTCAATGAGGGTGATTCCTGGATTATCGGCGATGGTTCCGCTTAATGTGAAGTATTCCGCAAAATCCCCCGCGGCTATGACCCATTCCTTGTGCGTAGTGCGGTTCGAGTAGATGTGCGCTACTTCCGTGCGAATGAGGCTCTGATACGCGGTCTCCATCTCCAGCTTGACAAGGTAAACACCCGGCGCTTTGGATACACTGTCCGTGTATTTCCCATCGTCGCCCAGCGTAAGCGGCACGTCCACGCTGTCAAACGTCAGCTTCGTAGACTCAAGAGTAACGCCGCTCGGCGGGGTTATGGCATAGGTAAACACCCCATTGCCCTTGTCCGTAACCGCGTACAGCGTGATGTTTACGGGTGTAGAACTGCCTGCGGCTACAACAAACTTCGCGCTTGCGCCCACAGCCGCGACTTTGTCTTCTGCGACATAGCCGGTCGCGGTGATTACCCACGACCCCACGCTAAGCGACAGGGAACCCGTACCGCCGGTGATCTCCGTTGTTACTGCCCCGCCCTCTGGGTCGTCTTCGTTGTATTTCTGGGCGGACAGCCCGTATTTGGTAAAGACAGGCGCAGTGGGAAGCGCGGTTCGCGCGTCCGCATTGTTGAACGTCAACAGAACTACGCCGGTATTTTCAACCGATGGAGGGTTGTCTGTTGAACATCCCCCCACTATAAACGCCCCAAGTAGGACGCTCGTCAGTAAAGCCTTAATCGTCTTCATAGACTTCTCCTTAATTCGTTAATCACCCTTCGGGTGTTCTAAAGCTTCTTGCTCTGCCCACCTTTAGGGTGTCTGGTGTCAGACACCGCCTTATTCACCTTCGTGGTACTTGCCCACCGTTGGTGCCAGACACCGCCTTATTCACCTTCATGGTTGCCCGTGGTGTCAGACACCGCCTTTCACCTTCGTGGTTGCCCATTGGTGTCAGACACCGCCTTTCACCTTCGTGGTACTTGCCCGTTGGGGTCAGACACCGCTTTCACCTTCGTGGTTGCCCATCGGTGTCAGACACCGCCGCTCGCCTTCGTGGTAACTGCCCGCTGGTGCCAGACACCGCCTTTCACCTTCATGGTTGACCGTTGGTGTCAGCCGCAGCCTTTCACCTTCGTGGTACTTGCCCGTTGGTGTCAGACACCGCCTTCACCTTCTTGGTTGCCCGTGATGTCATACACCGCCTTCACCTTCGTGGTACTTGCCCACTGTTGGTGCCAGACACCGCCTTATTCACACCTTCATGGTTGCCCGTTGGTGTCAGCCACCGCCTTCGCCTTCATGGTTGCCTGTTGGTGTCAGACACCGCCGCTCGCCTTCGTGGTAGTTGCCCGTGGTGTCAGACACCGCCGCTCACCTTCGTGGTTGCCCGCTGGTGTCAGACACCGCCGCTCACCTTCATGGTTGCCCGTGGTGCCAGACACCGCCTTATTGGTACTTGCCCGCTGGTGTCAGTCGTCGCCTTTCACCTTCGCGGTACTTGCCCGTTGGTGTCAGACACTGCCTTATTCACCTTCGTACTTGCCCGCTGGTGCCAGATACCGCCTTTCACCTTCATGGTTGCCCATTGGTGTCAGACACCGCCTTTCACCTTCGCGGTACTTGCCCGTTGGTGCCAGACACCGTCTTATTCACCTTCGTGGTACTTGCCCATTGGTGACAGATACCGCCTTTCACCTTCGTACTAGCCCGTTGGTGTCAGACACCGCCTGTCTCCTTCATAGTTGACCGCTGGAGT